>NZ_JBQCXF010000018.1:0-30459 GCF_051956635.1 Neisseria sp. P0022.S010
TGGGTCAGAATTTATCTGCGCCAGATGGTGCGCCGACGGGTGCGCTTTATGGCGTGTTGAACATGTTGCGCCGGTTGCGGGCGGATTATGTGCACGACTATTGCGCGGTGGTGTTTGATGCGAAGGGCAAGAATTTCCGCCACGAGATGTTCCCCGACTATAAGGCGACGCGCCCGCCGATGCCGGACGATTTGCGCCCGCAGGCGGAAGCCTTGCCGGATTTGGTGCGCCTGATGGGCTGGCCGGTATTGGTGATTCCGCAAGTGGAAGCGGACGACGTTATCGGCACGCTGGCGGCGATGGCTGGCGAAGCGGGTTGGAACGTGGTGGTGTCCACCGGCGATAAGGACATGGCGCAGTTGGTGAACGAGCGCGTGACGCTGGTGAACACGATGAGCGGCGAAACGCTGGACATTGAAGGTGTGAAAGAAAAATTCGGCGTGCGCCCCGACCAAATCCGCGATTATCTAGCGCTGATGGGCGACAAGGTGGACAACGTGCCGGGCGTGGAGAAGTGCGGCCCGAAAACAGCGGTGAAATGGCTGGAAGCCTACGGCTCACTGGCCGGTGTGATGGAACACGCTGAGGAAATCAAGGGCAAGGTAGGCGAAAACCTGCAAGCCGCGCTGCCCCAATTGCCGCTGTCGTATGATTTGGTAACGATTAAAACCGATGTGGACTTGCACACCGAGCTTTCAGACGGCCTCGAAAGCCTGCGCCGTACTACACCTAAATGGGCGCAGCTGGTTGTCGATTTCAAACGCTGGGGCTTCCGTACTTGGCTGAAAGAGGCGGAAAGCCGTATGCACGAAGCGCAAAGCACTGATTTGTTTGGCAGCGAGCATATCGGCGAACAAGCCGCATTGGCGATGGAAACACAGCCTGAAAAACAACCCGAACTCGCCCCAGCCCCTGAAAAGCTGGATTATCAAGCTATTACCACCGAAGCGCAGTTTGCCGCTTTGTTGGACAGACTGGCGCAGGCGGAAAAAATCGGCATTGATACGGAAACCACTTCCCTAGACGCGATGAACGCCACGCTGGTCGGTATCAGCATCGCGTTCCAAGCAGGCAAAGCGGTTTACATCCCCGTAGGACACAGCCTGACTGCCGCGCCAGAACAGCTTGATTTGCAAGACGTATTAGGCCGTCTGAAACCGCATTTGGAAAACCCCGCCCTGAAAAAAATCGGGCAAAACCTCAAATACGACCAACACGTTTTCGCCAACTACGACATCGCCTTGAACGGCATTGCCGGCGATTCCATGCTCGCTTCCTACATCATTGAGAGCCATCTCGGACACGGTTTGGACGAATTGTCCGAACGCTGGCTCGGCTTGGAAACCATTACCTACGAATCGCTGTGCGGCAAAGGCGCGAAACAAATCGGTTTTGCCGATGTCGCCATCGGGCAAGCAACCGAATACGCCGCCCAAGACGCCGATTTCGCCCTGCGCCTCGAAGCGCACCTGCGCGCGCAAATGGACGCCAAACAGCTTGAAATGTATGAAAAAATGGAGCTGCCCGTCGCGCAGGTATTGTTTGAAATGGAACGCAACGGCGTACAAATCGACCGCGCCGAGCTCACCCGCCAAAGCGCGGAACTCGGCGCCGAGCTGATGAAGCTCGAACAAGAAGCCTATGCCGCCGCAGGGCAGCCGTTCAACCTCAATTCGCCCAAACAGCTGCAAGAAATCCTGTTCGACAAAATGGGCATTCCCACCAAAGGCCTGAAAAAAACCGCCAAAGGCGGCATTTCCACCAACGAAGCCGTGCTCGAACAGCTCGCGCCCGACTACCCCCTGCCCAAAATCATCCTGCAAAACCGCAGCCTGGCAAAACTCAAATCCACCTACACCGACAAACTGCCCGAAATGATTTCCCCCAAAGACGGCCGCGTGCATACCACCTACGCCCAAGCCGTCGCCATCACCGGCCGCCTCGCCAGCAACAACCCCAACCTGCAAAACATCCCCATCCGCACCGCAGAAGGCCGCCGCGTGCGCCGCGCCTTCACCGCACCGCAAGGCAGCGTCATCGTTTCCGCCGACTATTCCCAAATCGAGCTGCGCATCATGGCGCACCTCTCCGGCGACAAAACCCTGATTACCGCGTTCCAAAACGGCGAAGACGTACACCGCCGCACCGCCGCCGAAGTATTCGGCCCCGCCCCCGAAAACGTCTCGTCCGAACAACGCCGCTACGCCAAAACCATCAACTTCGGCCTGATTTACGGCATGGGCCAATACGGCCTCGCCAAATCATTGGGCATCGACAACATCTCCGCTAAAAACTTTATCGACCGCTACTTCGCCCGCTATCCCGGCGTCGCCGAATACATGCAGCGCACCAAAGAACAAGCCGCCGCACAAGGCTTTGTCGAAACCCTGTTCGGCCGTCGCCTCTACCTGCCCGACATCCACAACAAAAACGCCAATGCCCGCGCCGGAGCCGAACGCGCCGCCATCAACGCCCCCATGCAAGGCACCGCCTCCGACCTCATCAAACGCGCCATGATAGACGTATCCCGCTGGCTGGCTTCAGATGACCTGAAGAGCAAGCTGATTATGCAGGTGCATGACGAATTGGTGTTGGAAGTACCCGAAGCCGAACTGGATTTAGTCAAAGAAAAACTGCCGCGGATTATGGCGAAAGTGGACGAAGGGATGTTGAACGTGCCGCTGGTGGCAGAAGTGGGCATGGGTATGAATTGGGAAGAGGCGCATTGAGATGGTATGGAGTTTAAGAGATTGTTTGGAGAAAGGGATAAAGTAATGAATGTTCAAGATTTAATTAATGAAGGCGTAGAGTTATTCGAGAACAAAAAATTTGACGAAGCGATTGAGAAGCTGAATCAGGCTTTAGATGGAATCGAAGATAAAAATAGCCAAATTCAAGAGCAAAACGATATTCAGTATTGGCTTGGTCGCTGCTATTTAGAGCAAGCGATGAAAGCCAAGGGCAAGGAGTCGGAACAGTTATTTGGACAGGCAGTTGAACATTTCCAACAGCAATTGAGTCTTGCCAACCAGAACAGCCTTCAAAGACAAATTTATGCCCAAGCTTGGTTAGGTCGCTGCTATTTAGAGTATGCGAAAAAAGCAAAAGGCAAGGAATCGGAGCGGTTATTTAGAGAGGCAGTTAAACACCTGCAGCAGCGATTGAGTCTTGCCAACCAGTTGGAAGACAATGACAACAGCCTTCAAAGACAAATCAATGCCCGACATTGGCTTGGTCGCTGCTATTTAGAGCAGGCGATAAAAGCCAAAAACAAGAAATCGGAACAGTTATGTAGAAAGGCAGTTAAGCATTTCGAACGATCGTTGGAATTTGCTAAACAGTTGGAAAACAAGCAAAACAGTCTTCAAGAACAAGTCTATGCTCAATCTTGGTTAGGCCGCTGTTATTTAGAACAGGCTATAAGGTCGGAAGTAG
Organism: Neisseria sp. P0022.S010; assembly: GCF_051956635.1. Taxonomy (NCBI): domain Bacteria; kingdom Pseudomonadati; phylum Pseudomonadota; class Betaproteobacteria; order Neisseriales; family Neisseriaceae; genus Neisseria; species Neisseria sp. P0022.S010. The sequence continues at coordinate 3,436 of NZ_JBQCXF010000018.1, forward strand.
AGTTGGCGGATCGATTATTTGAAACAGCTGTTGATTGCTATAAAGAGCAATTGTCTCTTTCTGAGGATATGGAAGATGAGCAAAACAGTCTTCAAGCACGAAATAGTGCACAATCTCGGTTAGGCCGTTGTTATTTCGCACAAGCCAAAATTCAACAAAAATGGGAAAGATATTTTGACTGGAAAAAACAGAAAATACAGGGAGATTTATTTGGAACTCAAGAAGGAACTCAAAAAGAAAAAACTGTAATAGACGACATCACTACCATTCTGGCAGTTTTAAATATCCCACCTATGGAATTAGGGTCAATTCCTCTTGCCCATTACACTTCGCCTTCAGTATGCGAAAGATTATTCGGTATTGTCAGCGATCAAACTAATGATAAAACTCCTGTTGACAGGAGTAAGGTTAGTCCAATGAGAATCGGTAGCTCCACTTATATGAACGACCCGACTGAAGGGGAAGGACTGTTGGAGCTGCTGAATCTGCAAGATTTGGAATTGGAAAACAAGGCTGATTGTCCTGTCCATAATGCTTTCTTTACCTGCTTTTCCAGCCGCGTAAACGATTTGAACCAGTTTCGTCTATATGGTAAAGAAAATGGCGTGGAAGCATCGGGCTGCTGCTTGGTATTTAATAAAAGCGGGGATTGGTTGAAAGAGCCTGATGTTTCTGCTTCGTTCAAAAGTTTTACAAATAAACAGAATGAAGGTTTCAAAGAACCAATAGAGGCAGATGTAGCGGGTTCGAAAGATGAAAACCTACCGCTTTATCAGGTAGCTTATATCGCTTATCAAGATGAATATATTGCTGAGGAGAAATGTGGGAAATGGTTGTTGAATAAGAATAATCAAAGTTTTGGTATCCGATTAAAGCCTGTAGGAAAAAATCCAAGTTGGCATCAATTTCGTATCAAGAAACTTGAAGAAGCACTGATAGAGCTAATTAAAAAATCTAATAATATCAGTGATGAAGACAGAAAAGCTTTGGAATATATCCGCTATCTGTTTAAAGATTTTGCTTTCCGCGATGAAGAAGAGTTCCGTCTGCTGAAAATCGAACAAATCGGTTCGGATAAAATCGAATATTGCAATACTACGCAATCTATCTATCTGCCTTATGCCGATGTACGTGATATGGTGGACGAGGTAATTTTGGGGACGAATTACGAAAAGAGTGGAAATCATCGCAAGGCTGAAGTGTTTCAGCACTTAATGCGCAAGCATTATCCAAATGTTAAAGTGTCCCGCTCATCGTTGCCGATTAATGCGAATCCGCCGATTAAGAAGGATTAATCAATCCAAGGCCGTCTGAAAATCCCTAAATATTTTCAGACGGCCTTTTTCCTTTTTCTATGCCGATTCTTTATATTCTATTTGCCGTATGCTTTTATTCTCGGCCTTTTGTCTCTTTTTTTCATGAATAATGTTGCTGGTGTTACAATCGGCATATTCTTATTGTTATCAAACAGGTGTTTCATGCAGTTTTTTGGCCTGCTTATTCCTATTATGATCGGCTATTTTCTTGATGAGATGGCCACGGGCGTGATTATTGGGTCGTTGTTTTGGCTGGTTGCTTGGTCGATTGCCAAACAGCGTCAAGAAGAGCGTTTGGCTGAATCTGCTACGGCAGGCGACAAGATGCAGAAGCTGGAGCAGGAAATCGAGCTGCTGAAACGGCGTTTGTCGGTGTTGGAGCATGAGGCTGTCCGTGATGAGGCGAAGATAGGGCAGGGGCTTGAGGCTCGGGCTGTTGCCGATGTTCAGACGGCCTCTGAGCCGCTTCATGTCCGGGTTGAGCCTGAAGCGGAAGCTGCGCCTGTTAAGCAGAAGATTGAAGAGGCGTTTGCTCCTTCTTTTTCTATACCTATTGATCCTGTTTCTGCCAAGGCTGCTGCTTCGTCTGAGCCTGTTGTGGAAGAAGTTGTCGAGGCGGTTGTTCCGGTTGTCGCTGAACAAGCAGGGCTGCCTAAGGAAGAGGTTGTTATTGCTTCGATGCCGTCTGAAAATAAAGATGCGCCATCGCGTCAATTCGTTATCCATAAAGATAAGGTGGAAGGCGGAGAGTACAAGTTTTCCGACAATCCGATGGTTGCTTGGTTCTTGCGCGGTAATCCGCTGTTGAAAACCGGTATTGTGGTGCTGTTCCTCGGCTTGGCGTTCCTCTTGCGCTATGCCTCCGAGCGGGTTCATGTGCCGGTGGAGCTGCGTTATCTGACTGTGGCTGGCGCGGGTTTGGCGGCGGTGGTCGGTGGCTGGAAGCTGCAAAGCCGTAAGCGTGAATATGGCTTGGTGTTGCAGGGTTTCGGCGTGGCAGTGATGTATTTGACGGCGTTGGCGGCGTTGAAACTGCATCCGCTGCTGCCTGTGTCGGTCGTGTTCGGGCTGATGGTGGCGATGGTGGTGCTGATGGCGTGGCTGGCGGTAAGGCAGAACGCGCAGATTATGGCGCAGGTTGCTTTAATCGGCGGTATGGCCGCGCCTTTGCTGACTTCAGACGGCAGCGGCAATTATTTGGTGCTGTTTTCTTATCTTGCCCTGCTCAACGGCGGTGTGGCCGCGATTGCTTGGTTTAAGGCATGGCGTCCGCTGAACCTGACGGGTTTTGTCGCTACTTTTGCCATTGCCGCGCTGTGGGGCATGCGAAGTTATACGCCGCAACATTTCGCTACTACTGAGCCTTTCCTGATTTACCACTGGCTGCTCTATACCTTTATCGCGTATCTGTTCGCACGCCGTAAGCTGACGGAAAACAGCGAAGACAGCGTTACGCCGATTGCCGACAATGCGACTTTGGAAGAAATCGGCAAGAGTATTTATACACACGGCCTGCGCGTGCATGTCCTCGACCATACTTTATTGTTTGGCACGATGGCGGCGGCGTTCGGCCTGCAATATCGCATGGTGGAGCATTGGCCGTCTGCGGATGCGCTTTCCGCATTGGGTTTTGCCGCTGTTTACGGACTGGCCGCTCTGCTGCTGAAACGTCAGCAGGGTTTATATATTTTGCGTCAGGCGTTTTTTGCGTTGGCGGTGTTGTTCCTCACGATTGCCGTTCCGCTTTATTTTGAACCGAGCAATACGGTTATCTTGTGGAGTGCCGAATCCGCACTGGTTTATTTCTTCGGTTTGCGCCAACAGCGTCCGCATATCCGTTTGGGTGCGCTGATGGTTTATCTCTTGGCGGCACTGATTCAGCTGGGCAATTATCAGGGCTTCGGCACGGATACCGTTCTGGAAGGGCAGTGGTTTACGACGGTTGTGGTGTTGCTTGGCGGAGCGGCGATTTATTTATTGTGGAATTTCTCGCGGCGCGAAGGTTCGGCGCAATGGGAAAAATCCGTTCAGACGGCCGTGTTGTCTGCCGCCTTGCTGTACATCTCTATTTTGCCTTTGCTTTTCTTGGCCGACCAAGGCAGCATTGTCGCTCTTTCCGCTTTGGCGGCGGCGTGCGCATTCTGCCGACGCAAACACGAGCCAAATGTATTTATCACATTTGCCTTGGGCAATGTATTGTTCGCCCTGTTGCTGCAATCCAGCATCATTTATGAATCCCAAGGCTTCCTGAGCCATCTGTACCTTATTGCCGCTACGCCTTTGCTTTTTGCGGCTGCCTACGCGCTGCAATATCCGCGTGTGCCGGTTGCAAGTGAAAAGCCGGAAGGAAACGAGGTTTACTTTGCGCAGGTTTCAGGCTGGATCATCCTGCTTACAGCGTTGGCAACAGGCAGCTACGCCCTCTATATGCAATGGACAGGCGAGGAAACCCTGTTTATTGAGTTGTGGATGTGGCCGATATTTGCCGGCCTGCTGCTGTTTGCCAAACGTTTGAAATGGGAAGAATTGCTGCAGGCAAACTTGGCATTCCTGCCCGTGTTTGCCCTGCATTTTGTCTTCTACCATACCGAACACGCATGGACAGCCGCCGCAGCCTTGCCGCTTGCCGCCGCTACCGTGTTGAACTTCATCATTCTGAACAACTATCCGCGCCCTGATCTGATTTGGTTGCACAAACTCAATATTATGATACTCGGCGTGCTTTGGACGCTTTGGACCGCGCTGTATGTTGGCGGCCTCCTCTCCGGCGTTTGGACTCAGCTTTCATGGCTGGTCGTGCCTTTGGCGATGTGGATTGTTTTCCATACGCAGCGCCAACGCGCATTTTTCAGACGGCATCAAACCATTTATCAGCATTTCGCCTTGCCGTTGTGCGCCCTTGCCGCCGCTTGTTGGATGCTGTGGACCAACTTCTCCACGCCGTTCCAACCTGCGCCGTTGCCGTATATTCCCGTGCTTAACCCATTGGAACTCGCCAGTGCCGGTATGCTTTGGTTTGCCCTGAAATCCCTGCCCGACGCCTTGCCGCCCGACCTTCGCCGTACCACGGCAACTACAGTCGCCTCCTTGGCATTTATGCTGATCAGCGCAGGCGTGATGCGCGTATGGCATTTCTACGACGGCATCACTTGGCGTCTCGACATCATGCTCCAATCCTTCGGCCTGCAAGCCAGCCTCTCCGTCGTTTGGGCAGTAACCGCCATCATCTTGATGGTACTCGGCAACCGCCGTAAACAGCGTTCCTACTGGATGACAGGAGCGACGCTGATGGGCATCGTAGTCGTCAAACTCTTCCTGATCGAGCTTTCCAACAGCGGCGGTATCGCGCGCATCGTCTCCTTCATCATCGTCGGCCTGTTGCTGCTTCTGGTCGGCTGGTTTGCCCCCGTTCCGCCTAAAGAAGAGAATGATGGCGAACACAACTCCTAATCATTAATCTCAAATAAAAAGGCCGTCTGAAAACTGATTTAGTTTTCAGACGGTCTTTTCCTTTGCAAAATTATCCTTAAATGTCTTATTAGGAATTTAGGGGACGTCTCTTGTTGTATTTATCACACTGATTTTAATAGAATTCAACTTTTCAACTAAAATGCTTGAATTATGCTTTGTAATTTGCTATTATTGTTCCGAGTCAAATGCAATATGTACTGCAAATATAAGAAAAGGAGCTTGAACAATGGGACTGACTACATTTGGCGAGACCGTTCGGGCGGCTCGTCGTCAAACTAAACAGACGTTAAAAACAATGGCTGATACATTAGGTACTTCTCCCGCTTTCTTAAGTGCTATTGAAACTGGTCGCAGTAAAGTACCAATGGATTTTGTAGAAAAAATTGAAGATTTTTTCCAAAGTTTAGGCTATCCAGTTCATGATTTGAAGCAAAAAGCGATGGTTTCTAATGAAAATGTATCGTTAAGTGGCTTAAGTTTACAACAGCAAATGTTGGTAGCTGGTTTTGCCAGTTCGGATTTTAGCAAAGAACAATTGGAGCGATTTGCTGAATTGTTAAGAAGTATTCATCAGAGATAATCATTGAAAGAAAATAATGATGCAACCAATTAATTATTTAATGCGTGGTGTGCGCGTGGAAATATTAAGTGAAGATACAATTGATTTTTTTGCAAATGAAGCTGCCAAGTTTTTGGGAGTGGATAAGCGTACCCGTAAAAAAATGGATACGTTTATGGAGATGCTGGAAGAGTACGGCATTGTAATTGATATTGTGGCGGATGATGAGTGGCTGGATATTACCAATGCTATGTGTAATAACGGCACTATTCTACTGCCCAATAGCCTCTATTCGCGTATTTGCCTTGGCGAAGATGAGGCTATTTTTATTTTCTTTCATGAGTTAGGACACCTACTATTAGGTCATAAAGCGATGCTTCATCACAGTGATACATTACCTACGAAGCAGGAAGATTCCGAATGGCAAGCTGATGAGTTTGCAAAATGTATTTTGAGAAAAATGGGGATTAATTATATCCCAGAGCAGTTGAGTTTGAAATTTTAAAAAAGAAAAACGACTTGGAATGCTGCTAACATCCCAAGCCGTATATAGTTAGTGGTTTGAATGTGCAACTTTACACTAACCAGCGTGTATAGAGATAATACACTTGATTGACAATCTGATGATTATCTAACTATACAGTTGAGAGCGCAAATTTTTTACACTCCAAAACGGTTGTAAAAGTTTGGAAATGTGGCATGCCTTTAACAAGGAAAGGTTAAATATATGACCTGCAACTGTAACTGTACTAGTTTAAAACCAGTACGTGTTCGACAATATGACCGCTACCGCAATGGTCAGTGGGAAGTTGTATGTACTCATTGCCGCAGTTTACCTAATCGATAACTGACAGTGAAGCTACAGCCCTTAAACGATAATTAAACCTAATTTATCAATGGCTTAATCAACGTTTAAGGGCTTTTTATGTCTTGATTGGACCTATGGGCATTAGGGCAAACATCCCTAACCAATTATTTCAGGTGAATTGTAGGCTGATAACCTTTTGCTTCTTCCGAACCGTCGAAAGGCACCACAACACCATCTTCGTAGGTGATGTATGCTTTGTATTTAACGGAAACATCGCCTTTAGGATTGAGCGCAATAAAAGGGAACGCAGTAAATTCGCTCGCTTCCATGCGGCCTTTGTAAGTAATGCTGGCGATATTGCCCTCAGCATTTTTCTCGGTCGTATAAGTCCAACCCGGCATAGGATGGACAAACAACAATTTAACGCCTTCAGCAACAACCATTTTCACTTTAGTCACCGCTTTTCCGCGATTGGTAGGCACATTCAGGCGGAAATGGTCTGATTTTCCTGCAATACTGTCCACACCGTTGGCGTAATTGCGAATAGTTACGTGTGCCTGAGCATCCATCATAAACGCGGACAAGGCTAAAGCTGAAAACAATAGTTTCATTTTTATTAGAGAATCTCCGTTGTAAGAATAAATAAAAATCTCACCGTTGAAGGCTTGCCCGCATCCTAGCAGAGAACGTCTATCAGATAAGCATATCTTTTATTTGTGTGATTCAGAACAAATAATCCAATATGGATATAAAATTTTCGTTAATCTCTGATGGATTAATTGCTAGATGAATTATTAATCTTATTAATAAATAATGGGTATTTTAGACAAAAGGCCGTCTGAAAAAAGCAGCGTTATCTGTTTTCAGACGGCCTTTATTTTTTAGAAGGTAGCATCTGCTTTGTTCTAGAATGTCTAATCGTATTGAGTTATGATGCCTTTTAATATATAAATGGATACGCCGTAGGCCGTCTGAAAAAAGAAAACGGGTGCAACCCGAATATCCGCATACCACGCATAATGCGCCCGACAGACTGACCATGGGCGGACACATAAAGATAAAAACCGCTACCGAAGGAAATAGAAAATGCCTAACCGCAATGAGCTTCCCTTAATTTATTCTTGTTCCGGATGTTCCGATGTGGCGCAGCTGGCCAACAACACTGCCGTAGCGCTCGACCATGCCGGAGAATTTGAAATGTCGTGCATTTCCGGCGTGGGCGGCAAAGTTGCGCCGTTGGTACGCAAAGCTCAGTCCGGACGGCCGATGTTGGTTATTGACGGCTGTCATCTGCATTGCGCCAAATCGTGTTTGGAAAATGTGGGCGTTGAAATCCCGGAAGGGCATCATGTGAAACTATACGAACTGGGCTACAAAAAACGCTTTGGCAAAAGCTATGACGAAGCTACGGTAGAAGAAGTTTATCAATATGTTTTGACGAAGAAGGGCGATGTATTGAGCAGTTAATAACTTTTAATAACAAAAAATTTAATCAAGAGGAAACAATCCATGGAACAATTATTTATTCCTGGCAGTATTATTGCCGATTATTTTTATCTCGGCCTTTTCCTGCTGGTTGCCGCGTCTTTGATTGCGGGCTATGTCGATGCTATTGCGGGCGGAGCAGGGCTGATTTTGATTCCCGCATTTTTGATGGTAGGTTTACCGCCTCAGGTCGCGTTGGCACAGGAAAAATTGGTGAGTACCATCGGTACGGTGGCTGCGATTAAAAATTTTATGAAGAGCAGTTCGATCGTATGGCATATTGTGCCGGTTGGCATTGTTGCGGCTTTAATTGGGGCATTTGTCGGTGCAAAAGTCATTTTGATTCTTCCGGTGGAAACCATCAATTACATTATTCTTGCGTTTTTGCCCATAGGCTTGCTGGCAACTTTGTTTAAAGGTGTTTTGCTGAAAAAAGAAGACGAGCGTGGCGAGATAAAAAAATCCGTTATCGCCGTATTTTTAACTTGTCTGATTGTTGGTTTTTATGACGGTTTTTTTGGCCCGGGTACAGGTAGTATTTTCATCATTGCTTTGTTTGTCATTAACAAATTGTCGTTGTTGCAGGCTTCGGCTACTTCCAAGATTTTCAATTTTGCTTCTAACATCGGGGCATTTGTTGCCTTCTTGATAGCAGGGAAAATGGCGTTCCTAATCGGAATCCCGATGATTTTGGCAAATTTGTTGGGCAACCATTTTGGCAGCCTCCATGCTATTAATTCAAACGGAGAAGTTATTCGTAAGGTTTTGGTTGTAACGGTTTTGCTGATTATCGTTTCAATGGCATATAAGGCTTTTTCGGCTTAGTAGGTAGATGTTAAAAGGCCGTCTGAAAAATTTTCAGACGGCCTACTTTTTATTAGTTATCTAAAAACTCATCTTCATGCCGCAAGCTGCGGATAAAGGTTTCAAAATCGGGGGCAAGTTCGACTATTTCAAAATCCCATTCTTGTTCGACAAGCACCACTTTCGGCTCTCCGTCTTTTCCATACTCTCGATAGTCCAAGGCAAACATGGCATGTCCTGCAGATGGGTCGTTAGCAAAATACACGCCGATAGGCGGATATTCCCATTCTTCCAGCCAAAGTTTTTGCCCCATCGCGCCGCACAGACTCCCTTCTTTTTCAAAACCGATTCCTGATACCTCGCAAATTTGCACATGATCTTCCGCCCACGAATTTCTCTGAGTAGTCGGAAAGCAGTTTTTGATAAATATCCCGCCGTTTTGTACTGCCATCAATGCAATAAAACTTTGTGGCAATTTATAGCCTAGCTCACTTTCTACAGCAGCCAAAATCTCAGGGGTAAATGAGGCTTCTTTGTAGTCCTTATCCGCCCAACTATTAGATTCCCAAACGGAGGACAAATCAAAATCTTTAAAAACTTGGGGCATAATGTTTTTCCTTATTGATTTCAGTTATAACAGGTGGGTGGATATTTATACCCGACTTTTACTGTCTGTCATTCCCGTCTGAGCGGGAATGACGGCGGAATTTGGGGCAAAGCTTGTTGCCCTCGTTTTTCAGACGACCTCTGTCATCTCCCTTTTACATCTCTTCCAATTTCGCAAACTTGGTGTCCAGCTCTTTTACGCCCTGTTTGCCGAAGTTGATGGTCAGTCGGGCGGATTCGCCTTTGTCCACGGCATCGATGATGACGCCGGTGCCGAATTTGGCGTGGCGGACGTTTTGTCCGATGCGGAAGCCTGCGTAGGTTTGCGGCTGTTTGTAGTCGTTGATGATTTTGTCTTTGGGCGCGGCGGTTTGGCGCGGGCTGCCGTAGCTGTCGTAGGCGGGTTTTTTGACGGATAGGTAGTGCAATACTTCGGGCGGGATTTCTTCGACGAAGCGGGAGACGATGCCGAATTGGGTTTGTCCGTGCAGCATGCGTTGTTGCGCCATGGTGATGTAGAGGCGTTTTCGGGCGCGGGTGATGGCGACATACATGAGGCGGCGTTCTTCTTCGAGGCCGCCGCGTTCGGCAAGGCTCATTTCGCTGGGGAAGCGGCCTTCTTCCATGCCGGTGAGGAAAACGGCGTTAAATTCCAAGCCTTTGGAGGCGTGGACGGTCATCAGTTGGACGGCTTTTTCGCCTGCACCTGCTTGGTTTTCGCCGGATTCGAGGGCGGCGTTGCTGAGGAAGGCGAGGATGGGGAAGGCGGGGTCGTCTGAAATGTTTTCAGGCAGGGTTTCAAAGTTGCTGTCTTCGGGTTTGAACTCGATGGCGGCGTTGACGAGTTCGTCGAGGTTGTCGAGGCGGTCTTGGTTGTCGCCTTTTTGGGTTCGGTAGTGTTCGGTCAGGCCGCTGTCTTTGAGTATGCCGACGATGATTTCGGACAGGGGCATTTGTCCGACTTGGTTGCGCAGGGCTTCAATCAGGTGGACGAAGGCGGCGATTTTGGTGGCTTTTGCGCCGGCATTGCAGGCTGCCTGCCAAAGGGTGATGCCTTGTTCGTTTGAGGCCGTCTGAAGGTTTTCGATGGTGCGTGCGCCGATGCCGCGCGGTGGGAAGTTAATCACGCGCAAGAGGGCGTTGTCATCGTCGGGATTGACGGCGAGGCGCAGGTAGGCGAGCGCGTGTTTGATTTCTTGGCGTTCGTAAAAGCGCAGGCCGCCGTAGATTTTGTAGGGAATGCCGCTGCGGAACAGGCTTTGTTCGATAACGCGCGATTGGGCGTTGCTGCGGTAGAGGACGGCGATTTCGTCCAAATCCCAGCCTTCGCGTTCGAGGGCTTTGGTTTCGTCAACGATGAATTGGGCTTCTTCGAGGTCGGTAAAGGCGGAATAGTAGCGGATTTTGTCGCCTGCTTCGGCGTCGGTGCGCAGGTTTTTGCCGAGGCGTTCGTCGTTGTTTTCGATAACGGCGTTGGCGGCGGCGAGGATGTTGCCGACAGAGCGGTAGTTTTGTTCGAGTTTGACGGGCGCGTCGATGTGGAACTCTTCCATCAGCGCGGTCATGTTGCCGACGTTTGCGCCGCGGAAACGGTAGATGCTTTGGTCGTCGTCGCCGACGGCAAACACTGCCGCGTTGCCGCCCGCCATGAGTTTCAGCCAGGCGTATTGCAGTTTGTTGGTATCTTGGAACTCGTCAACGAGAATGTGATTGAAGCGGTTTTGATAGTGTTGGCGCAGGATTTCGTTGTTTTGCAGCATTTCGTAGCTGCGCAGCATGAGTTCGGCAAAATCGACCACGCCTTCGCGTTGGCAGATTTTGTCGTATTCGGCGTAGCACTCAATCATGCGGCGCGTGTGCGGATCGGGCGCGCTCAACACGGAAGCGCGCAAACCGGATTCTTTTTGCGCGTTGATAAAGCCTTGCAGCGAACGCGGTGCGATGATTTCTTCAGCGATGTTGAGGTTTTTGAGCAGGCGTTTGATCAGGGAAAGCTGGTCGCCGCTGTCGAGGATTTGGAAGGAAGAGGGCAGGCCGGCATCGCGGTGGTGCAGGCGCAAAAAGCGGTGGCAGAGACCGTGGAACGTGCCGAGCCACATGGCGCGGACGTTGACGGGAATCATCGCGCCGAGACGGGTTTGCATTTCTTTGGCGGCCTTGTTGGTAAACGTTACCGCCATAATGCTGTGTACGCTGGCTTGCCCGCTTTGCAAAAGCCATGCGATGCGCGTGGTCAGCACGCGCGTTTTGCCGCTGCCCGCGCCTGCCAAAACGAGAGCGGATTGCGGCGGCCAGGTTACGGCGGAGAGTTGTTCGGGGTTTAAGCCTTGCAGGAGGTTGGGGGCGGATTCGTTGGGAAACATGAAGAGGCCGTCTGAAAATAAATGGGAATGCGATATTTTAAAGGAAATACAAAAGGCCGTCTGAAAAGATGTTTCAGACGGCCTTTGCGTTGGAAGCCGATTAGAACGGACGTACTTCCAAACCGAACATACGGCGCGCGGTGTTCAGCATTTGGCAGCTGAAGCCCCACTCGTTGTCGTACCATGCGAACACTTTAACCATTTTGCCTTCGGTTACTTTGGTCAGCGTAGAGTCGAATGTGCTGGCTTGGGTGGTGTGGTTGAAGTCCATAGAAACCAGCGGCAGGGTGTTGTAACCCAAAACGCCTTTCAGACGGCCTTCTTCGGAAGCGGCTTTCATCAGTGCGTTGATTTCTTCGACAGAAGTGTCGCGGCTTGCTTGGAAGCTCAGGTCAACCAGGGAAACGTTGACGGTCGGTACGCGGATGGCGAGGCCGTCGAGTTTGCCTTTCAGGGCAGGTAATACCAAGCCGACGGCTTTTGCCGCGCCGGTTTTGGTCGGAATCATGTTTTCCACGCCGCTACGCGCACGGCGCAGGTCTTTGTGGCGTACGTCGGTGACGGTTTGGTCGTTGGTCAGTGCGTGGATGGTGGTCATCACGCCGTTTACGATGCCGATGTTTTCGTTCAATACTTTGGCTACGGGTGCCAGGCAGTTGGTGGTACAAGACGCGTTGGAGATAACGGTCATGTCGCCGGTAATCACGTCGTCGTTTACGCCGTAAACGATGGTTGCGTCAACGTCATCGCCGCCGGGAGCGGAAATCAGTACTTTTTTCGCGCCGCTTTCCAAGTGGATTTTGGCTTTCTCTTTGCTGGTGAACGCGCCGGTACATTCCATGACCAGGTCAACGCCCAATTCGCCCCATGGCAATTCGGCTGGGTTGCGGGTAGAGAAGTAAGGGATTTTTTTACCGTCGATGATGAGGTGTTTCTCATCGTGGGAAACTTCAGAGTTGAAGCGGCCGTGAACAGTGTCAAATTTGGTCAGGTGAGCATTGGTCTCGATGCTGCCGCTGGCGTTGATGGCAACGATATCGAGTTGGTCTTGCAGTTTGTAGTCAAAAATAGCGCGCACTACTTGGCGGCCGATGCGGCCGTAACCGTTGATGGCAACTTTGATACCCATGGCTTTTCCTCTTCTTTTGGGTTTGGGTTGTGGATTGAATGGCGGCAATTATAGCAAAAATGTAGTGTTGTGTAATTAATGTTTTATTGAAAAATTTAGGTTCGATTATTTTTGATTGTAGATGATTAGAGTAGAAATGCAGGTTTAAATTTAATGTTATTTAATATTTTTTGAAATTTTATTTTTATTAATTCCATTTTTTGGTGTTTTATGTTCGTTTTAAATCATGGTAATGAAGGAAACGGGAAAAGGCGGATTGTTTTTGTTTATATTAAACGGAATTTTGGGACGGTTTCTTGATTACAACATGCAACAGTGAAATTTTCAGACGGCCCGGATTGGACGGAAGGAAAACAGGCCGTCTGAAATATTTTGATGACGGGGGATTTGAATGCGTTGGGTTGCCGCTTTTCCTTACGGAATAAGGGAAAGGCGGTTTTCGGCGAGGGCGGTTGTCAGTGGGAAGGGGAGGGAAAAACGGGGCTTGGGTGTTGCGTTTGGCTTGTATATAAAGAAGTGTATGAAGATTTTAGTCGTAGTGCATGAAGATTTTCCTTGCAATTTTAATGCAATACTGACTTGCCAACAGTGTTAAATTTTTTTACGATAAGGTCAGATTATGTTTGCATGGCCATAAGCGGTGCATTCTTTAAATGCCGGATATTATCCTTGTCCGAATATCTATTTTAACCGGCCGGTTTGTCCGACCTGATTTCTAAATATATACGCGCAAGGCCGGGAGGCCTTGACGACACTCGATTTTTAAGAGGTTCATTGTGTCAAATTCTCAATCCAGCGAACGCGCGACGTTTAGCAGTCGCCGTGCCTTTATGTTTGCCGCCATCGGCTCGGCCGTGGGCTTAGGCAACATTTGGCGTTTCCCTTACATCGCCTTCGACAACGGCGGCGGTGCTTTCGTCCTCCCTTACTTGGTTGCGCTGTTGACGGCAGGTATTCCGCTGTTGCTGCTCGACTACGCCATCGGCCACCGTTACCGCGGTTCGCCTCCTTTGGCCTTCCGCCGCCTCGGCCGTTGGTTTGAGCCGGTGGGTTGGTGGAACTTCCTGACCAACGTCATTATCTGTATCTACTATGCCGTGATTGTCGGTTGGGCGGCAAGCTATGCCTATTATTCTTTGACTTCGGCATGGGGTGCGGATCCGCAGGCATTCTTCTTCAAAGACTTCCTGCAAATGGCCGATGCCAAAGACTTGGGCTTGGATTTTGTCGGTAAAGTTGCCGGTCCGCTGATTGCCGTGTGGGTGTTTACGCTGGCGATTATGGCTTTGGGCGTGCAAAAAGGTGTGGCCGGTGCGTCCACATTCTTCATGCCTTTGTTGGTGGTAATGTTTGTCATCATGGTGGGCATTGCGCTGACCCTGCCGGGTGCGGCAAAAGGTTTGGACGCTTTGTTTACGCCTGACTGGAGCCGCTTGGCGGATCCGAAAGTCTGGGTAGCCGCATATGGCCAGATCTTCTTCTCGCTCTCCATCTGCTTCGGCATCATGATTACTTATTCTTCTTACCTGAAGAAAAAAACCGACTTGGGCGGCACCGGCTTGGTTGTCGGCTTTGCCAACAGCAGCTTTGAGTTGCTCGCCGGTATCGGCGTATTTGCCGCATTGGGCTTTATGGCTCAAGCCGCAGGCAAAGAAGTCAGCGAAGTGGCATCCAACGGTATCGGTTTGGCGTTTATCGCGTTCCCGACCATCATCAACCAAGCGCCGATGGGCGCGTTGATCGGCGTGTTGTTCTTCGGCTCGCTGGTGTTTGCTGGTGTGACTTCCATGATTTCCATCGTTGAAGTGATTGTGGCCGCAATTCAAGACAAAATGAACATCGGCCGTGTCAGCGCAACGCTGATTGCAGGCGTGCCAATGGCGATTATTTCCACCTTGCTGTTCGGTACGACCACCGGCCTGCCTGTGTTGGACGTATTGGACAAATTCATCAATACTTATGGCATTGTGGCTTCCGGTTTTGTTTACGTTTTGGCGATTGTCTTGTTGAACAAGCTGCCGGAACTGCGCAACCACTTGAACGCGCTGTCTTCCATCCGTGTCGGCAAAGTGTGGACCGCCAGCGTGGTGGTTACCGTTGCTATGCTCGGCTATATGCTTTATCAGGATACTGCCGGCCTCTTAAAAGAGAATTACAGCGGCTATCCTGACAGCTTCCTCAATATCTTCGGCTGGGGCATGGTGGGCGCCATCCTTGTATTGTCGGTCTTGCTGTCATTCTTGCCGTGGAAACACGGTCAGGGCTTCAACGTCAAAGACGAACATGAACACGAACGTGAAGGAGACGAATAATGAGTACTTCAGCCATTATTATGATGCTTGTCGCATTGATCGTCATTTGGGGCGGATTCATCGTCTCCGTCCTGCGCCTGCCTAAAGAATAAGGCTTGAGCAAATGAAAGGGCCGTCTGAAAGTCATTTTTCAGACGGCCTTTTTACCGCATAGCAAGGGGACGGAAGGGGGGGATCATCTTGGTGGACGGCATGGGCAAGATTTTTAATTATGGATGATCGGGTATGATGTATAAATTATATCTATTTGTTTTAAAAAGATTTAAATCCGATTATCGTGTTAATAAACCGTTGTTCCCTTCAATCTTTGCCCGCTGTTTTCTTTGTTCTAGAATAGAGTCCGCAATGCCTTTTATGAGGCATTAGGTACAGTATCCGTTTATTTGTTAAGGAGAACTTCATGGCTAAAGTACATCAACCAAGTAAAGAAAGTGATTCTGAAGATTTTGTTATCCGCCTCGATCCGCGCGAGTGGGACGGTACTTTTTCAGGAGAAGGCAAAGGTCCTAATGACGGCTATGATGATGACCATATCATCCGCCTTGATCCGCGTGAGTGGGAAGGTTTTGAGCCTGCACAGCCGGCCGCGAAGCCGATATTGGAATCCAAAGCTTTCGATGGCGATGAACTTTTGAGCCGTGCGTTTGGTGAGGCTGATCCTCTTGATTCTTCTGCCGGTCTTTCCTCAGACAATGCGACCTATTCAAGCAATGGTATAGGTTCATCTGCGTTGGATACCATTCATGATTTAGCAGAGGCTTCTATTTTCAAACTGTAATCGTTTCATAATATAAAAGGCCGTCTGAAACTAATATATGTTTCAGACGGCCTTTTTGTGTATGGTCATCAGGACGAAGCCTAACTCATCATCCAAATTACCAAATGCACCATGGTCGGGCCAAACAATACCATAAATAGTCCGGCCAAAATCATGGTCAGGCTGGCCATGACGCCTTCGGTTTCGTGGCGTTGTCCGGCGCGCGATGTGCCGAAGCCGTGGGCGGCATTGCCGAATGCTACGCCGTTGGCGGTACGGAAACGGATGCGGGTGAAGGCCAAAAACAGGTCGCCGAATATCATGCCGACAAAGCCGGTGATGATGGTGAACAGGGAAACGAGCGAGGCGGAGCCGTGGATTTCGCTGGCGAGGACGACGGCAAACGGCGTTGAGATGGAACGCGCCATCAGGCTGTTGGTTACTTCGTTGTTGAAGTGGAACATATGGCTCATGAGGAATGCGCTGACTACGCCGACAAACATGCCCACCATAATGGCGATGGAGAGGATGGGCAGTTGGCGGCGGATGACTTCGCGGTTTTCATAAATGGGGACGGCAAAGGCAACGGTAACCGGAGTGAGCAGGAAGACGATGCCTTGGGTATATTTGTGGTAGGTGTCGTAATTGACGCCGAATGCCAGCAGCAGGAGGATGGTGCTGACGGAGACGGTAACGACGGGGGAGAAAATCATTAAGGGTTTTTTGCGGTGGATTTTTTTGGCAACGACATAGGCAAAGCAAGTCCAGATGAAGCAGGCGAGGGCAGTATAGTCCATTTTTATTCTCTATTTTTAGGAGTGGAGTTTTTTGTAGAGGCGGCGTTTCCAGCGGTAGCAGAAATCGAGGGTCAGGGCGGTGCTGATCATCACGAGCGCAGTGCCGACGGCGATGGTCAAAATCAGCTGCCAACCTTCGGACATCAGCAGGTCTTGATATTGCAAGACGGAAACCATGATGGGGATGAAGAAAAAGACGAGTTCGCCCAATGCCCATTTGGCGCCGCGGTCAACCATGCCCGGGCGGATGATGCCGAGCCCCAAAAGGGCGAGCATGAGGAACAAGCCCAATACGCCTGAAGAAATAGGCAGATGCGTGAAGCGGACGATAAGGTCGGAGACGCCCCATACTGCGCCGATGATGGCAAGCTGCAAGGCCGTCTGAAAAAATCTGGTGAGGGAATCCATGATATGGGTGTGTGTTGAATGAAAGGCTTGATTATAGAAACCTGGTTTCTGCATAATATGAATTATTAAACGAATAATCATGCCTTAGAGGAATAATGGACTTCAAAAGCCTGTATTGTTTTGCCGAACTCATCCGCCTACAAAGTTTTTCGGCCACGGCTTCCGCGTTGAATTTGACGCAGCCGACGGTCAGCAAAATCATTCAGGCTTTGGAAGAAGAATTGGGCGTACCGCTTTTATGCAAAGAAAACGGACGCAAAAAGCGGCAGGTGCAGCCGACCGCAATCGGCGAAGAAGTCTATCGCCACGCGTTAAACCTTTTACACGAACGTGATTTGCTGCTGGCCCACATTGACGATTACCGCCATGTCAAAAGCGGGACGCTGCGTTTGGGTTTGGCCTTGTTTGGCAGCGATTTGCTCAGTCATGCGCTGTTTGATTTCCACCAAAAATGGCCGGACATTGAATTGTCGTTTTTGGAACAAGGCTCGCTCGCCATCGAGCAATCCTTGCGCAACAACGAACTCGATGCCGGACAGCTGCTCGCGCCGGTTCACGAAGACTTCGACAGCATCACGTTGTGCGACTATCCGCTGGTGGTCTTGATGCCGAAAAATCGGGCGAGACACGATGCGCTGATGCTCAAAAGCCTGCAACACGAGCCCTTCATTCTGTTCGGCGCCGGCTTTTCCCTCAACGAAACCATTCAGACGGCCTGCCGCAATCAAGGTTTTACGCCCAATGTTGTCTGCCGTACCGGACAATGGAATTTGGTTGCCGACATGGTGGCGCACAATATGGGCATTGCCCTGCTGCCCGAATACTATGCCCGAAAAATCAATCCCGATGTCTTTGCCGCCATTCCTTTGGTCGAACCCGAAATCCGCTGGCAGCTCACCATGGCATGGAAAAAACACCAACGCCCGACGCCGGCCTTAAGAGCTTGGTTGGACGTGGTCAGGGAAGCGTTCGGCAGGCGAAACAAATAAAATCAAATCATCAGGCCGTCTGAAAAAAGGGGTGTCGCTATCACCCGGTTTCAGACGGCCTTTCCCGTTAAAAATGGTAAAACGGCCTAAAAAAGAGTAGAATATACACCGTTTACAACTCTGCGCCTCTCAGCAGGCTCGAATTATGGACCTTCCCAGTTCGCCTTTGAACTTCCCATCAGACACACAACAACCATAATCATCCCGCCGAAATGCCTCCCCGCGTCCGGCGGGCGGAGCATTTATGAGCATCGAACAAACCCCTCCGAATCTCGACCATACCCCCGACAATGAAGCGGTGGAAGACCGTATTTCTGACGATCGTATTTCTGACGATATCGACCGCATCCACGCCTTATGCGAAATCCTCGAGCCGTCCTTTGAACAAATCGAAGCAGGCGTGCCGATTGAAGACGAAAGCCTGCGCGACAAGTTCACCGAGCTGACTGTCCTCTTGGCCGAATTGCACCCTGCCGACGTGGCCGCCGTCTTGGAATCCCTGCCGCCGCGCGAGCGTAACATCGTTTGGCTTTTGGTCGCCCCGGAAGACGACGGCGAAGTGTTGCTGGAAGTATCCGACGCCGTACGCGAAACGCTGATCGAGTCCATGGACAAAGACGAGCTGTTGGCCGCCGTCGATGATTTGGACGCAGACGAATTGGCAGAGCTGGCAGACGACTTGCCGCACCAAGTGGTGTACGAAGCGCTGCAAACGCGTGATGAAGAAGAACGCGAGCAGGTCAAAGCGGCGATGTCTTACGAAGACAACCAAGTCGGCGCAATTATGGACTTTGAATTGGTCAGCATCCGCGCCGATGTGACGTGTGAAGTCGTATTGCGCTACTTGCGCCGTTTCGACAGCCTGCCCGACCATACCGACAAGATTTTCGTGGTTGATGAAAACGACGTGTTGCAAGGCGTGCTGCCCATCCGCAAACTCTTGGTCGCCGACCCCGAAGACATGGTGGCGGACGTGATGGCCACCGATGTCGTGCGCTTCCGTCCCGAAGACGACGTGGAAGAAGCGGCGCAGGCGTTTGAACGTTATGACTTGGTCACCGCGCCGGTTGTCGATGAAAACAAAAAGCTGATCGGCAGAATCACCATTGACGAAATGGTGGACGTGATCCGTGAAGAGTCTGAAGCCGACATGTTTAACATGGCCGGTTTGCAAGAAGAAGAAGACTTGTTCGCCCCGATTTGGGACTCGGTGAAGAACCGCTGGATGTGGCTTGCCATCAACCTGTGTACCGCCTTTATCGCCAGCCGCGTGATTGGCGCATTTGAAGGCAGTATCGAGAAAATCGTCGCACTGGCCGCGCTGATGCCCATCGTCGCCGGCATCGGCGGCAACTCCGGCAACCAAACCATCACCATGATTGTCCGCGCCATGGCAATGGGACAAATGACCAGCACGCAGGCAGGCCGCCTGCTGAAAAAAGAAGTCGGCGTCGCCCTCGTCAACGGCATTATTTGGGGCACCGTGATGGGCGTGATTTCATGGCTGCTCTACGGCAACATCGGCATCGGTTTGGTCATGGTGGCCGCGATGACCTTGAACCTTTTGCTGGCCGCAACCGTCGGCGTCCTCATTCCCGTCATTATGGAAAAAGCCGGACGCGACCCTGCATTGGGCAGCTCGGTGCTGATTACCGCAGTTACCGACTCCGGCGGCTTCCTGATTTTCTTGGGACTGGCCACATTGTTTTTGTTGTAACAACCTTTATCCCAATCAGCAAAAGGGTGGGTTTGTAACATCCTTCTTGATTGTTTAAAATCATTTGATAAGGCCGTCTGAAAACAAATATTATTCAGACGGCCTTTCTGATAACATGACAACAATTTGTCCGATTCGGAGCCGCCATGAATTTCCCGCCACTCAAATCCCCCCTGAAATTTTACGCCGTCGTTCCCACCGCCGACTGGGTCGAGCGCATGGTCAAAGCAGGTGCCGACACGGTGCAACTGCGTTGCAAAACTTTGCATGGCGACGAATTAAAACGTGAAATCGAACGTTGCGTCGCCGCCTGTCAAAACAGCGCAACCCAGCTTTTCATCAACGACCACTGGCGCGAAGCGATAGAAGTAGGCGCATACGGCGTGCATCTCGGGCAGGAAGACATGGACACTGCCGACCTTGCCGCGATTGAAGCCGCCGGTTTGCGCTTGGGTTTGAGTACGCACTCCGTCGCCGAACTCGACCGCGCCCTGTCCGTACACCCCAGCTATGTCGCCAGCGGTGCAATTTTCCCGACCACGACCAAACAAATGCCGACCGCCCCGCAAGGTTTGGACAAACTGCGCGAATACGTCAGACAGGCACGCGGCACGCCCGTCGTTGCCATCGGCGGCATCGATTTGAACAATGCCGAAGCCGTACTTGCCACCGGCGTTTCCTCCCTCGCCGTCGTCCGCGCCGTTACCGAAGCGGAAAATCCCGAAGCCGTGGTTAAAGCGTTTCAGGCTTTGTGGGACCAATAAGGCCGTCTGAAAATAAGAAGTCTGACAAGAGGAGCAAACATCATGAAGATTATATTGAACAATGAAACCATCACATTAAACGGCACAACCGTTGCCGACCTTATCGCCCAAACCGCGCCGCAAAAACCGTTTGCCGTTGCCGTCAATACCCAGTTTGTCGCCAAAGGCGCGTATGCGGAAACGGTTTTAAACGAAAACGATAAAGTGGACATTGTGCGCCCGGTAGTCGGTGGATAAGCGGTTTTACTGCGCGTATAGCTGCGCTATTGGTTTAATGCTGAGAAAAGGAAAAGAGATGTTTATCGTATCGTTGGAATATATTAAAGACTTGGCTGCGGTTGAAACCTACCTGTCCGAGCATATTGCGTATCTCGAACGGTATTATCAAGCAGGTGTATTTGTTATGTCTGGACGCAAACAGCCGCGGACGGGCGGCGTTATCCTGATGAAAGCATCAGGCAGGGAACAGGTGGAAAAGTTAATTGCAGAAGACCCGTTTCACCGAGAAGGCGTAGCGAAATACACGATTACCGAGTTTATTCCGACTAAGGTCGCCGAAGGACTTGAAAACTATTTGGAAACTATCTAAACCGATTTTTCAGAAGGCTATTGCCCCAAAAATAATATTACAAAGGAATCCATCATGTTTACCCTATACGGAGAAACTTTCTCTTCACGGCTGCTGCTCGGTACGGCTGCTTATCCGACGCCGGAAATCCTCAAGCAGTCTGTCCAAATCGCGCAACCGGCGATGATTACCGTTTCATTGCGCCGTGCCGGTAGCGGCGGCGAAGCGCATGGGCAGGGTTTTTGGTCGTTGTTGGAAGAAATGGGTGTGCCTGTGTTGCCCAATACCGCAGGCTGTCAAAGTGTGAAGGAAGCCGTGACTACTGCGCAAATGGCGCGCGAAGTGTTTGATACCGATTGGATCAAGCTCGAACTTATCGGCGATGATGATACGTTGCAGCCGGATATGTTCCAACTTGTCGAAGCGGCGGAAATCCTGATTAAAGACGGCTTCAAAGTGCTGCCTTATTGCACTGAAGACCTGATTGCCTGCCGCCGCCTGCTTGACGCTGGCTGTCAGGCGTTGATGCCGTGGGCGGCGCCGATTGGCACGGGTTTGGGCGCGGTTCATGCTTATGCGCTGAAAGTCCTGCGCGAACGTCTGCCCGACACGCCGCTGATTATTGATGCCGGTTTGGGTTTGCCTTCGCAGGCGGCGCAAGTGATGGAATGGGGCTTTGACGGCGTGTTGCTGAATACTGCCGTTTCCCGTAGCGGCGATCCGGTCAATATGGCACGCGCTTTTGCGCTTGCGGTCGAGTCGGGCCGTCTGGCCTATGAGGCGGAACCTGTGGAGGCGCGTGAGAAAGCGCGCGCCAGTACGCCGACGGTGGGTCAGCCTTTCTGGCATTCGGCGGAATATTGAAAAATATTAGGGCGTGTCGAACACGCCCTTTTTTATTGGTGGAAAACCTGATTTCAGGTTAAACAGAATGTTCAGACGGCCTTGGCCAAAAGCTGTTTTAATGGCTTTAAGATTTGCCATGCTTGCGCTTTGAGTTGCGGCTGCATCAGCAGGCGGGCGGGGTGGGGAATGACGAAATGCGGCCGCTCTGCGCACAATTCGTTCATCAACCCGATCATGTCGGGGCTGTCGAAGATTTTGCCGAGAAACAATACTGCGCGCGCTTGCGAGGCGGTCAGCTCGTTTTGCATTTCGGCAAGCTCGGCGCGGATGTGTTCGGTATCGGGTAGGGCGGTGAACACGGGCGCGGTTTTGACCCATGCGGTTTTGTGCGCCTGCTCGGGCTTGAGGCCGATGGCGGCGAGGATGTTGTCGAGAAGCGTGCCGACGTCTCCGCTAAACAGCGTACCGTGCAGGCTGTCTTCGGTGGACGGACAAATGCTGACCACCATGATTTCAGACGGCCTGATGGTTACGTCAAGGCGGGGCAGATTGTCTGAATGCGCGGCTTTTTCTGTTTTTGCCGGTGTTTCGGCCATGGCCTTGGGCGCCGCTTCGGGAACGCGGACAGCAGGTTTGGCCGTTTGCGCAGTGGCAATGGCGGCGGTGCGTGCCTGATGGGCGCCTGCGGATAAAGTGCGCACGGCTTGCGCGGTATCGGCGGCAATGGTTTTGGGGCGGACGGGCGCGGCTGCGGCTTGGGGCGCGGCATGGATGATTTTAGCGTTTTGGTTCAGCCACATCGGGCCCAAGCCCAAGGCTTCGTGCAGGTGCAGGTAGCGGCTGCTTAACATGATTTCTCCATCAATACGGCATCTTCGCTGCCACCGTCGGGCAGGGCGTAGTAGTTTTTGCGGTGGCCGCAGGTTTGGAAGCCGTGTTTGCGGTAGAGCTGTTGTGCGGTTTCATTGCTTGCGCGGACTTCCAGCAGTAATCGGGTTGCGCCTTGCTGTTGCACTGTGTTTTGCCAGTGTTGCAGCAGGGTGGACGCAATGCCTTGGCGGCGGTATTCGGGCGCGACGGCAATCAGGTGCAGTTCGGATTCGTCAAACACGGTTTGCCACACGATAAAGCCGGTAATTTGGTGGTCGGTCTGGCTGAGCCAAACGCTGTCGGGATGGTGTTGAGCCGCTGATTCAAACTGTTCCGCCGTCCACGGCGAAGGATTGCCTTGTGCATCGATGGCGGCAAGGGTGGGGCAGTCGGCAAGTACGGCTGGGCGCAGGTTCACGGTTTGGCCTTTTGTTGGGCTTGCTCTTGCGCGGTCAGGGCAATTTTATTGCGGACGTAGAGCAGCTCGGCATGCACCGCATCGGTGGCAACATAGCGGCCGCTGCGGGCAAGTTTAAGATAGTCGGCGGCAGTCGGCATATCGGCCTGACCGTCAAAAGGCGGTTTGTCGGCGAGGGCAAAGGCATTGCCGATGCCGCCGCTAGGCGTTTTGCCCTCGGGCGCGGTAATGGCGGCGGCTTTGCCAACTGTGTAATCGCTCAAACGGACGTGGTTTTGCGTATCAAACCATGCGTAGAACACTTCGCCCATACGCGCATCGGTGGCCGCCAGGATGCAGCTTGATGGCGGCAGCAGCGAAGCGGCGGCATCGAGGCAGGGAATGCCGATCATGGGCGTGTCAAACGGCGTGGCCAAACCTTGTGCAACCGCCGCGCCGATACGCAGGCCGGTAAATGCGCCGGGGCCTTGTGCATAAACGATGCAGCCCAAATCGGCGGCCGTGATGCCCGCTTCTTTAAAGAGGTGTTCGATTTGCGGCAGGATTTGTTCGGATTGCTTGGTGCCGACGTTTTCGTGAAACAGGCGGATTTCGCCTTGATGTTCCAATGCGATGGACAGAAAGGATGTGCTGGTGTCGATGGCAAGAGTCGGGCGGTTGTCGGTTGGCATGGTGTTATTTTTTAGAAGGATATGGGTTGCCATTATAGTGGAACGGCGAGGGGGAACAAAGCGTTCAGGCGGCGCTTGGGTAAAAACGCCGTTTGCCGCAAAGCTATTCGATAAGTGAACCAAGGTTTCAGGCCGTCTGAAAACGTTTCAGACGGCCTTGTTTTATTTGTCGAGTTTCAATAAAGGCGAACCTGCTTTTTCAACGGCGCGGCGGTAGGCTTCATGCGCTTCGATGCGTTGCAAATAGGCGCGGATATTGGGGTAGTCGGCGAAATCGAAGCGGTCGGCCGCGGCTTGCAGCGGATAGCTCATCATGATGTCGGCACCGCTGAGGCTGTTGCCGACCAACCATTCGCGGTTTTCCAACTCGCTGTCGATGTGGGCAAGATGCAGCGCGGCTTGCGGATGGATAAAGCTGCTTTTGACGCTGCCGCTGATTTTGCGGGCAATCGGTTTGACGAAAAACGGCATGGGCGCGCTTTCAATCCGGCGGAACACCAGTCCGAGCAGTAATAACGGCATCAGCGAACCTTCGGCATAATGCAGCCAGCGTTGATATTGCCAGTATTCGCGGCTGCCGCGTTCGGGCATTAGATGGCCGTTGCCGTAGGTTTGAATCAGATAGTCTGTAATCGCGCCGCTTTCCGCCAAGATAAAACCGTCATCATCCAATAAAGGCGATTTGCCCAAGGGATGGATGGCTTTGAGTTCGTCAGGAGCGAGCAAAGTGTCGGGATGGCGGCGGTAGGTTTGCAGGCGGTAGGGCGTACCGAGGATTTCAAGCAGCCAAACAATGCGCAGGGCGCGGGATTGGTCGAGCGAATGCAGGGTAATCATGAGGGGCTTTAAATATCGGTTTGTTTGAGGCCGTCTATGCTGATTTGGCAGGCATCGGCGTATTTTTGCAGGGTTTTGGCCGGTAGTTTGGCGAACACTTCGGGACGGAAATGCCGACGCAGCTGCCATTTCCATACGCCTGCCGCCATGGCCAAGCCGGTTTCATCATAACGGCAGCGGAACATATGGTAGTACAGCGGCGAATATTCGCCTTTTTCGACGGCTTCGCGCGCGGCCTGCGTTTGGGCATCGAGTTCGCACACTGCCATTTCGGTGGCGTAGGCTTCGTCCTGCCAACCGTTGCTGGTGGCCGCTTCGTAGTGGCCGTCGCGGGTGCCGTAGATGACTTTGCGGTGGCCGTGGTAGCTGGCGCTGTTGTCTTGAGGGATGTCGTCAATCTTCATTCAGACGGCCTTTACTGCTTCCAAAAGCATGAAACATGTTGAAAAACGGCCGCTTTCCGGAACGTAACACAGGATTTTTTGGCCGTGTTCGATGGGGAAAGTGCGCATAAATTCTTCAAGGATGATGTAAATCGAGGCCGACCCCGTGTTGCCCTTGCTTTGCAGATTGGTAAACCATTTTTCCTGCGGAATGTCGAAGCCGATGTTTTTCAGGCCGTCTGAAAGGCGGTCGCGGAAAAAGCCGGAAGAGTAGTGGGGCAGGAACCAATCGATTTCTTCGGCGCGGATGCCGTGTTTGGAGGCGATTTGGGAGAGGGGTTTTTCCACCGTATAGCGGACGATGTTTTCGTTTAGCAGTTTGACGTCCTGCTTGACCGCCATCAGGCTGTGGCGGCGGCCGTAATCGGCATCGGCGTGTTTCCAGCCTTCAAATACGCCGTCGCGGAATTCTGCGCCGGCATACATGCAGGGCGGCATTTCGTTGGCGTAGGAAAGCAGGTCTATCCAATGGATTTTCAGGCTGAGGCCGTCTGAATTGGGACGGTCGGACAGATGCACCGCGCCTGCGCCGTCAGACAGCATCCAGCGCAAAAAGTCTTTTTCAAACCCGATTTCGGGGGACGCGTTTTCCAGTTTTTTATGGTCGGTTTCACTTTGAAATACTTCGCCGCGCATGACCGCCGAGGCGTTTTCGGAAGCAACGGAAACCGCATGTGCGTGTTCGCCGGTACGCACGGCATTGTAGGCGTGTTTCATTGCCGCCATACCAGCCGCGCATACGCCTGCCATGCTGAACACTTCGCAAGGCGGCATATCCAGCAAGCCATGCACCATCACGCCGTGTCCTGGCATGGTTTGGTCGGGATAGGAAGTGGCGCAAGCCAGGCTGCCGATGGCTTTTGCAGGAACGCCTTGGGCAAACAGGCCGTTGACCGCTTCGGCGGCCAATTCGGCATTGGTGTGCGTCGTACGGCGGCTTTCGGGGTCGATGGCGTAATGTCGCGACAAAATGCCGTTGGAACGCAAAATCATGCGGCGCACGCGTGAAGGCACATCGCCTGCCATGCCGAGGACGGCTTCCATTTCGTCATTGCCGACGGGAGCATTGGGTAAAAAGGCAGAAACGCGGTTGAGATAAACGTCTTTGAGTGTGTTATTCGATGTCATGATGTGTTTGTCAAAATAATCAACCGATAAACCGCGCCGCGTAGTCGCAGCTTGCAGTCAACGGGATGTGGTGTGCTTCGGCGTATTCCATCAGCGCGTCCACCAGCAGTTTGGCAATGCCGCGATGACGGAAGTTGGGCGAGACCTCGGTATGGTTTACGTCCCAGCCGCCGGTGTGTTCGGTATAGCTGATATAGCCTGCTTCCAAACCGTCAATATCGATTTGAAAGCGACGGCGTTCGGGATAGTGGATAACTTCGGGCATGATGGGTTCCTGGTTTGAGGCCGTCTGAAAATTATTATCTGCCTGACGGTTGCGCATAATAGTCCGCCAGCTTTTTCAGACGGCCTTTAAGCAGCGGATGCAGCAGCTTTTTCAAAATCACGCTGACAGGCAAAACCACCAAAATCATCGCCAATAAAAAGACGATGTAAAAGCACAGCAAGGCACGGCGCAAAAGCGGAGAAATCCTGCCTGCCGCCATCAAAAGCCTGCCCCAGACGAAGAAGCTGCGGCCGGCAGCGCGTTCGCTGAAAATCAGTTTTTCATTAACCGTCACTGCGCCCATGTTTTGAAACAGGGTTTCGTCCAAAGGCTGTTGGTTTAACAGCGTATCGCGTAATTTCGCACCAAACCGCGCCGCATCCGCCAATTCTTCTTCAGCAATGCCGGCGGAGGGCAGGGAGCGGAAATAGCGTTTGTCGCCGGTCAGCATCCATGCGGGCGTGGTAATGAAACTTGCCGCGCTGTTGCAGGCATCGATTTTTACGATGTTGCCGATGAGTTTGGCGCCGTTTTGTTTCAGCAAAGATTTCATTTTTTCCTGCGCGCCCAGCCACATATTGCGGCAGCCGATAAGCGTGATGACCGGTTTGCCGTCCAGCAGGCGGCGCGTTTCTTCGCGTTGCAAAAAGGCGGTCATCGGTTGCGAAGGAGAGAGGAACCAAACGGTGTAGG
>NZ_JBQCXF010000019.1:0-29088 GCF_051956635.1 Neisseria sp. P0022.S010
GAAGCAGTAGAGGCGGCTTCGGCTTGAGCGCCTGCAGCTGCGTTTTCACCCCATGCCGCAGGGTATTTGTAACCGGCAAAGCGTTTTTGTGAGTAGGCTTTGAACTCGTCAGAGTTGTAGGCTTCGGTTACATCTTTCAGCCATTGGCTGTCTTTGTCGGCAGTACGGACGGCAGACCAGTTAACGTAGGAGAAGCTCGGCTCTTGGAACAGGGCTTCGGTCAGTTTCATGCCGCTGCTCATGGCGTAGTTGCCGTTAACGATGGCAAAGTCAACGTCGGCACGGCTGCGCGGCAGTTGGGCGGCTTCAAGTTCTACGATTTGGATGTTTTTAGGGTTTTCGGCAATATCTGCTTTAGATGCGGTCAGCGGATCAACGTCGGCTTTCAGTTTAATCCAGCCCAATTCGTTCAACATAACCAATGCACGGGCAAAGTTGGATGGGTCGTTAGGTGCAGAAACGCTGACGCCGTCTTTCAATTCGTCCAAAGATTTCAGTTTGCCAGGATAGAGGCCCAAAGGAGCAGTCGGTACTTGGAAGGCCTCGGTGATGTCCAGTTTGTGTTCTTTTTTGAAGTCGTCCAGATAAGGTTTGTGTTGGAAAATATTGATGTCCAATTCGCCTTCAGCCAAAGCAAGGTTGGGGCGCACATAGTCGGTGAACTCGATCAGTTTGACTTTATAGCCTTTTTTCTCCAAAGCCGGTTGGATTTGGTCTTTTACCATATCGCCGAAGTCACCGACGGTTGTGCCGAAGACGATTTCTTTTTTCTCTGCGCCGTTGTCGGCAGAAGAAGCGGCAGAAGCAGCAGGCGCGCTGTCTTTTTGACCACCGCAGGCAGCCAATACGATGGCCAGCGCAGCAGCAGAAAGGGTTTTGAAGAATGTGTTGGTTTTCATATTTTGCTCCTGATGGATGATAAAACGGTTTCAGACGGCCTCAAGCTGCCGCTGTCAAAAAAAGAGGGATTGTAAATCTATTTTGGAAATATGAGGATGCTTTTTTGTAAACTTAATGGGAATATATGTCCTAAATAGAGAACAGGCCGTCTGAAAAATAGTAAGTCCATTTCAGACGGCCCGGTTTAATTAACGTTTGTCCAGTTTGCGTGCCAATCTGTTGCCGATACCTTGAATCAGGATAACGAGTAAAACCAGGATAGCAACGATGAAGATGATGACTTCCTTTTGATAGCGGTAGTAGCCGTAACGGATGGCAAGGTCGCCCAAGCCGCCGCCGCCGATCATACCTGCCGCCGCGCTGTACGACAGAAGGCCGATAGCCAGTACGGTAATGCTGGAAACCATACCTGCGCGCGCTTCATTCAAAAGCACTTTGCAGATGATACTCATGGGGGAAGCGCCCATTGCGGAGGCCGCTTCAATCACGCCTTTAGGCACTTCGCGCAGGTTTTGCTCGACCAGACGGGCGAAGTAGAACAAGCCGGATACGCTCAATACCAATGAGGCGGCAACCGGGCCGATGGTCGTGCCGATGATGGCGCGTGTAACAGGAATCATGGCAATCATCAGGATGACGAAAGGAAACGCGCGCATCAGGTTGACCAGGTTGTCCAAAAACAAATTCAGCTGTTTGTTGTAGTGCAACTGATGGCTAGATGTAACAAACAGCAATACGCCCAAAACCGTACCGAAGATAACGGCGAAAGTAGTTGATAGGCCGACCATAATAAAGGTTTCGCCCAAGGCTTGGATAATTTCGCCTTTCATGCTGACGATGGTGTCAACAGCACTTTCAAATGTCAAATTTGCCATATTAGTCCTCTCGAATCAGCTCTTGCCCGATTTCGGATTGGGCATGGATTTGGTTGCCGTGTACTTCAACGATTTCCAGCAGACGGCCTTTGTCCAAGAGGGCGGCACGGTCGCACAGGCGGCGGATAACGCTCATTTCGTGGGTAACGATGACGATGGTTACGTTGAAACGTCGGTTGATGTCCTCCAAACACTTCAAAACGCTGCGCGTAGTGGCAGGGTCGAGGGCGGAAGTGGGTTCGTCGGCAAGGATGACTTGAGGTTGCGGCGCCAGCGCACGGGCGATACCGACACGTTGTTTTTGACCGCCGGAAAGTTGG
This sequence comes from Neisseria sp. P0022.S010, assembly GCF_051956635.1. Taxonomy (NCBI): domain Bacteria; kingdom Pseudomonadati; phylum Pseudomonadota; class Betaproteobacteria; order Neisseriales; family Neisseriaceae; genus Neisseria; species Neisseria sp. P0022.S010. Next base: position 2,096 of record NZ_JBQCXF010000019.1, read on the forward strand.
GACGGGTAATGGTTGGCACGGTCTTGCAAGTCAACGATTTCCAAACATTCGTCAACACGCGCTTGGATTTTTTTAGACGGCCATTTGGCAATTTCTAAAGGAAAGGCGACGTTTTCGGCAACGGTGCGGTTGCTCAATAGGTTGAACTGTTGGAACACCATGCCGATGTTTTGTCGGGCGTGGCGCAGTTGCGTGGAATTGAGCGCGGTCAGCTCTTGGCCGCATACGCTGACGGTACCTGTGTTGGGACGTTCCAATAAGTTAATCAGGCGCAGCAGGGTAGATTTGCCTGCGCCGGAATAGCCCATCAGGCCAAAGATTTCCCCCTGTTTGATTTCGAGGCTGGTCGGCTCGACGGCGACAAAGTCTTTGTTGTCGCGTGTTTGATAGTGTTTGGAGACGTGATCCAGAATAATCATGGTTTATCCGTGTTTTCTTTAATTCGTGTGGCCATCAGGGTGTGCAGACGGCGGTTGTCGGCGCGCGCAACGGTAAATTGCAGGTTGCCGATGATGACTTTTTCGCCGCGTACGGGCAGGTGCCCCAATTCTTGAATGACCAGGCCGCCGATGGTGTCGGCTTCTTCGCTGCTGTATTCCGTACCGAAAAAGGCGTTGATGTCTTCGATTTCGGTTGCGGCGTGGATGCGCCAGCGTTCGGAAGAAACGGCGTGGATATTGTCGGCGCTGTCGTCTTCGTCAAACTCGTCTTCGATGTCGCCGACGATTTGCTCGATGATGTCTTCAAAGGTTACCAGGCCGGATGTGCCACCGTATTCATCAATGACAATCGCCATGTGGTTGCGTTGTTCGCGGAATTCTTTTAAAAGGGAGGCCAGTGATTTGCCTTCGGGAACGAAAACGGCAGGGCGCAAGACGGATTTCAGGTGGAACTGCTCGGGGTTGAACATATATTTGAGCAGGTCTTTGGCGTGCAAAATGCCCAAAACTTCGTCTTTGTCTTCGCCGATGACGGGGAAACGCGAATGGGCGGTTTCGATGATGTAGGCTATGATGCGCTCGATGCTGTCGTTTTCTTTCAATACGTTCATACGGCTGCGCGTAATCATGGCATCACGCACTTCCAGTTCGGCAAAGTCCAATACTTTTTCCAGCCGGGTCAGTGTGTCGGCATCAAAAACTTCCTGTTCGTGCGCTTGGCGCAACAGGGTCAATACGTCTTCGGCGGAGTCGGGCTCGCCGGCAAGTCGGGAGATCAGGCGTTCGAAAAACTTGGGTTTCGACTGCGTACCGTCCATTTTAATATTCGTCCTCTTGGTAGGGGTTGGGGAAGCCTGCCGCCAGCATCAGGCGGATTTCTTCGGCTTCCATTATTTCGGCTTCATCGTCTTCGATGTGGTCGTAGCCCATCAGGTGTAAAGTGCCGTGTATGGTCAGGTGGGCAAAATGCTGCTCGGGTGTTTTGCCTTGTTCGGCAGCTTCTTTCAAAACCACTTGCGGACAAATCACCAAATCGCCATACAGGCCGTCTGAAAACTGGTCGGGCAGGATTTCGCCTTCGTTGAGCGCAAAACTCAATACATTGGTGGCGTAATCTTTGCCGCGGTAGTCGCGGTTGTAAGCGCGGGCTTCTTCTTCGTCCAGAAGAATCAGGCTGATGTCTGCACGGCGGTATTCGTTTTTCAAGGCAGACCATGCCCAGCGGTAAAAATCGCGTTCGCTCGGAAGGTCGGCGGCGGAAGAGGCGTTTTCAAAGTTCAGATGAAAACGTTGCCGCTGTAAGGATAAAAAAGGATATTGTTTGGCGCGTTTCATGTTGTCCGGAAAATTTGGTTTTTAGGTGTAAATATAACATATTCACCCCCATGCCGTCTGAAAAACCGCCCAAAATATGATAGACTTCATGCCGTTTTCCATCTTTCAGGCAACCATTATGAACCCGAAAAAACTCGTTATCGCCAGTCGCGAAAGCCTGCTTGCCATGTGGCAGGCAAAACACATCCAAGGCCGTCTGAAAGCCCTGTATCCCGATTGCGAAGTCGAGATTTTGGGCATGACCACGCGCGGCGACCAGATTTTGGATAGAACTTTGTCAAAGGTCGGCGGTAAAGGCTTGTTTGTCAAAGAGTTGGAACAGGCTTTGTATGACGGCCGGGCTGATTTGGCCGTGCATTCGATTAAAGACGTACCGATGGATTTGCCTGAAGGTTTCGCGCTTGCAGCCATCGGCGAACGCGCCAATCCGTTTGACGCATTTGTGTCCAACCAATACGCGCGTCTGGAAGAAATGTCCAAAGGCGCCGTCGTCGGCACATCCAGCCTGCGCCGCGAAGCCCAGTTGCGTGCGCGCTATCCGCATTTGGTTATCAAACCTTTGCGCGGCAATGTGCAAACCCGTTTGTCCAAACTCGATAACGGTGAATACGACGCGATTATCTTGGCCGCCGCCGGTTTGCAGCGTCTGGAATTGGACGAACGCATCCGCATGATTTTGTCGGAATCCGACAGCCTGCCTGCCGCCGGACAAGGTGCATTGGGTATTGAAATTGCAGCGCATCGCGAAGATTTGTACGAAGTCTTGAAGCCGCTGAACCACGATACCACACACGCCTGCGTGACGGCCGAACGCGCGTTGGCGCGCGCTTTGGGCGGAAGCTGCCAAGTGCCGCTGGCCGCATATTGCACTGAAGAAAACGGTTTGCTGACTTTGCGCGGCTTGGTCGGTCATCCTGACGGTTCGGTTATTTTTCAGGCGGACGCGCAAGCCCCAGCCGAATACGCCGATGCTTTGGGTCGCGCTGTCGCCAAAAAATTGGCAGATGATGGTGCGGAAGAATTGATTGCCGCCGTATTGCAAGAACAGGCTTAAAACAGTATAGATAATGTAAAAAGGCCGTCTGAAACTTTCAGACGGCCTTTGTTTTGTTGATGCTTAAGGATTCATAATCCGAGCAACCAAAGCTTTTTCTTTGCCTTGCATATTCGGGATTTTGACCTGAATGCCGTTGCCTGGGGCAACATCGACAGGCTGACCTTTGCGGGTCATTTGTTCCAATTTGATGGTTTGGTTGCCGCTCGGGTGGATGATCTCGAGTGAATCGCCGATGGCAAAGCGGTTTTTGACTTCGATGGTTGCCCAGCCGTTTTCATCGATTTCGGTAACGTGGCCGACATATTGGCTTTGTTTGGCGATGGAGTGGCCGGTTAGGTAGTTTTGGTAATCCTGAGTTTGGTGGCGCTCGAGGAAGCCGCTGGTGTAGCCGCGGTTGGCAAGGCCTTCGAGTTCGCTCAACAGGCTGTAATCAAACGGACGGCCTGCAACGGCATCATCAATCGCTTTGCGGTAGGACTGGGCCACGCGTGCAACATAATAAAGCGATTTGGTACGGCCTTCGACTTTGAGGCTGTCCACGCCGATTTTGGCCAGTTTCTCAACCACTTCAATGCCGCGAAGGTCTTTGGAGTTCATGATGTAGGTGCCGTGTTCGTCTTCCATAATCGGCATCATTTCGCCTGGGCGGTTGGACTCTTCAATCAGGAAAACTTTGTCGGCGTAGGGATGGCGTTTTTGACCGTTGATGCCTTCGAAGTTTTGGTTGGCTTCTTCTTGGGCTTTTTCAAAGTTGAAACCTTGCAGAAGCTGGGCATCACCCGCGTCGCTTTCGACGGCGTTATGGACTTTGTAATCCCAACGGCAGGAGTTGGTGCAAGTACCTTGGTTAGGGTCGCGGTGGTTGAAGTAGCCCGACAATAGGCAACGGCCGGAGTAGGCGATACACAATGCGCCGTGGATGAAGACTTCGAGTTCGATGTCGGGACATTCTTGGCGGATTTCGGCGATTTCTTCCATGCTCAATTCGCGCGACAGAATAATGCGTTCGACGCCGATGTTTTGCCAGAATTTTACGCCCCAGTAGTTGGTGGTGTTGGCTTGTACGGACAGGTGGATCGGCATTTCCGGCCATTTTTCGCGCACGGTCATGATCAAACCCGGATCCGCCATAATCAGCGCGTCGGGTTTCATGGCAATTAAGGGCTCCATATCGGAAACGAAGGTCTTGAGTTTGGAGTTGTGCGGCAGCGTGTTGACGGTCAGGAAGAATTTTTTGTTGCGCTCGTGCGCCTCTTTAATGCCTTGTTCGAGGACGTCGAGTTTGGCAAATTCGTTGTTGCGGGCGCGCAGGGAGTAACGAGGGCTGCCGGCGTAAACGGCATCTGCGCCGTAATCGTAGGCGGCACGCATACGTTCGAGGCCGCCGGCCGGTAATAAGAGTTCGGGTGCTTTCATGTTTTATGCTTTTTAAAATGTTTTCAGACGGCCTTTAAGGGAAGAGGGAAGGCCGTCTGAAAGATGTTTGAAGAATGGGCGGATTATCCGCTGTTTTTGTGTTTCGGTCAATTTTGTCTCGGGTTTGCGCTTTGTTTTTTATACGGAAAATGTCCTATATGGGCAAAGGTGAAAAAGGGTGTCAATTTATTGGAAATGTAAAAAAAGCAGGGTTGGGCGGAATAATTTAACAAAAAACCGTTCAAGCAATGTATTTTCTTGTAAAATATCAAGCTTCATTTTAAAAAATATTCGGATTCGTTACCGATTTTGACCGACGGAAGATTTATGGATTTTCGTTTTGACATTATTTATGAATACCGCTGGATGTTTTTATACGGCGTGTTGACAACGCTGGGACTGACGGTGGTTGCAACGGCAGGCGGCTCGGTTTTGGGTTTGCTGCTGGCATTGGCGCGTTTGATCAATCCGGAAAAAGCCGGTGCACCGATGCGTGCCTTGGCTTGGGTTTTGCGTAAGATTTCTTTTTGGTATGTGACGCTGTTCCGCGGTACGCCATTGTTTGTACAAATTGTGATTTGGGCTTATGTTTGGTTCCCATTTTTCGTTCACCCGGCCGACGGTGTGCTGATTAGCGGCGAAGCAGCTGTTGATCTGCGCCGTTCTTATGGTGCGCTGATTGCCGGCTCTTTGGCTTTGGTTGCAAACTCGGGTGCGTATATTTGTGAAATTTTCCGTGCCGGTATTCAATCAATTGATAAAGGCCAAATGGAAGCTGCACGTTCTTTGGGTCTGACCTATACTCAGGCAATGCGTTATGTCATTTTGCCTCAAGCGTTGCGCCGTATGTTGCCGCCATTGGCCAGTGAATTTATTACTTTGTTGAAAGACAGCTCATTGTTGTCCGTCATCGGCGTGGCTGAGTTGGCTTATGTACAAAGCACGATTACCGGCCGCTATTCTGTCTATGAAGAACCGCTTTATACGATTGCGCTGATTTATTTGGTGCTGACAAGCGTTTTGGGTTGGGTATTCCTGCGATTGGAAAGCCGTTACAATCCACAACACCGCTAATCGATTTGAATCAAAAAAGGAAGACTTGAAAAAGTCTTCCTTTTTTATTTGCCGTCAATGTTTCAGACGGCCTTGAATCAGAATGCTTCGCCGACTTTGACACCGCCTGCGATGTCTTTGGGCGTTGCCAGTTTAGCGGTCGCCTGTTGGGCGGCTTGGAATGCTTCGGTTGCCATGATGTCGGCAGCTTCTTGTACGGTCAATGTGTTGGCCATGTATTGCCAACGTGCGGCCAAGTCGGCGTTTGCCGGCGCGTGAAAACCGTCTCGCAATTCATCGACCAAGTCCGGACGGTTGCATACCAGTACAATATCGCAGCCTGCTTCAAAAGAAAGTCGGGCGCGTTCTTTAATACCGCCGACGCCGCATGCGCCTTCCATGGTCAGGTCGTCTGAAAAGATAACGCCGTTAAATCCGATTTCTTGGCGCAGGATTTGTTTCAGCCATTTTTCGGAGAAGCCGGCAGGTTGGCTGTCGATTTGCGGGTATACGACGTGGGCAGGCATGACTGCGGCCATGCCTGCCTGGCTCAGTGCGCGGAAGGGGATAAGGTCGGCGGCTTCGAGCGCTTCGCGGCTGCGTTCGTCGCAAGGCAGGACATGATGGCTGTCGCCTTCGACAAAGCCGTGGCCGGGGAAGTGTTTACCGCAAGATTTCATGCCGCCTTTGTTCAGGCCTTTTTGTAAGGCAAGGGCAAGCTGGGTTACGATGTTGGCGTCGCGGTGGAAACTGCGGTTGCCGATGACGGCGCATTGACCCCAGTCCAAATCCAAAACAGGTGTGAAGGATAGGTCGATACCGCAGGCGGAGAGTTCAGTCGCCAAAACCCAGCCGACTTGTTCTGCTTGGGCGCAGGCGGCTTCTTGGCCTTCGTTATCCCAAATTTCACCCAATACATTCATGGCCGGCAGGCGGGTGAAGCCGTCAATAAAACGTTGAACCCGTCCGCCTTCGTGGTCGACGGCGATGATGAGTTCAGGCGTGCGGACGGCTTTGATTTCTTGAACCAAAGCTTTGAGCTGGGAGACGTTTTCAAAGTTGCGGCGGAACAAAATAACGCCACCGACGGCAGGGTCGAGCAGGCGTTGTTTTTCTTCTTCGGTCAGATGGTAGGCGGCGACGTCGGCCATGACGGGGCCGCGTGGAAGATGGGGCGTATTCATTGTTTTGTCCTGAATAATGGATATATGGGTAATTGCAATATTCAGACGGCCTGAGCGTGTCGGAATATCTCAGGCCGTCTGAATATTGTTTTTGAATTAGGCAGTTGCTTTTTTCTTGTCTTTTAAGATGAAAATCAACACAACCATCACGATGCCGGTTACCACAAAACCTAAAGGCGCAGAGTCGGTCATGCCTAAAATCAGGTAGCCGATAGCGGCAGAGGCGGCAACGGTCAGTGCGTAAGGGAATTGCGAGGTAACGTGGTCGATGTGGTTACAGTGTGCGCCGGTAGACGAGAGGATGGTGGTGTCGGAAATCGGCGAGCAGTGGTCGCCAAATACGGCACCGGCCATGACGGCGGACATGCAAGGGATAATCAGCGCTGGTTCGACTTTGACGGCCATGGCGGCGGCAATCGGCAACATGATACCGAATGTACCCCAGCTTGTACCGGTAGCGAAGGCCATCACGCCTGCGAGCAGAAATAAAATCACGGGCAGGAAGCCTGCATGGATATTGCCTGCTACCAAGGTGGAGAGGTATTCGCCGGTGTGCATCTCGCTGACAACGGTGCTGATAATCCATGCCAAAATCAAGATGATAATGGCGCCGCGCATAGAGATGATGCCCTGCCAAACGGCTTTGGGGTAATCACTGGTTTTGATGGTGCCGATGGTACAGAGGATGACGGCCAATACGCCGCAAGTGCCGCCGAACACGAGGGAAGTGTTCACATCGGTATTTTCAAATGCGCTGAGCAAAGAGAAGGTTTCAGAAGCTTGTGCGCCAGTGTAAATCATGGCGGAAACCGTGGCGGCGATCAGTACCAAAACCGGTACAATCAACGCGAATACGCGGCCGTTGGGATGGCCGGTGTCAACGGTTTCATCATGAATTTCGTTTAAGGCGGCGCGTTCCAAGCGAGCCATTGAGCCGATATCGAAAGAGAACCAGGCCACGACAAACACCATAATCAATGCGAAGACGGCATAGTAATTCATCAGGCTCATGGCCACGAATGCGCCCATCGGTGTGTAGCCTGTGATGTTGTACGTTACCAAAAGGCCGGCCAAAGTAGCGATAATCGATGCGCCCCAGCTGGATACAGGCATCAAAACGCACATCGGTGCGGCAGTGGAGTCCAGGATGTAAGCCAGTTTGGCACGGGAAACTTTGAATTTGTCGGTTACAGGGCGGGCAATCGCGCCAACGGCAAGGCTGTGGAAATAGTCATCAATAAAGGTAACGAATACCAGGCAGGCAGTCAGCAGCTTAGCACCACGTCGGCCTTTGATGTGCTGTTTCGCCCAATCGGCAAATGCTTGGTTACTGCCGGAATGCGTCAGCAGAGAAGTGAAAACCCCCAAAAGTACCAAGAAGAGCAGGATTTTGGGTTTGCCCAAAGACCAATCTCCGTCCGCCCAAGTCAGGCTGACGGCCATGTCTTTCAAGTGAACCAAGGCATCAAGCGGATTACCGCCTACCAGCAGGAATGAGCCGACGATAATGCCGACCCCCAAGGACAGCAATACACGGCGCGTGGCAATGGCCAGGGCGAGCGCGATGGCTGCCGGAACAATGGATAAAATAGAATTCGAATAATTAATAAGTTGCATAATTATATTGTATATAAGCGGTGAAATATTTTCAGACGGCCTAGATTTGGAAAGCAGATAACAAAATACCCACCGCCTCTGACTGATGGGTATTTTACCATTTAACGCATCATCATGCCGTCTGAAAATCTTGCTATTGCAGATTGAGTGCGAGGAACAAGGTATTGCCGTCGCGTTGCACCAGAAGCGGTACGTTTTTGCCTGCGCTTTCCAAGGCGCTGCGGAAGGTGGATTCATCATTGACGCTGATTTGGCTGACGGCAATGATTTCGTCGCCGCGTTTGAGGCCGGCACGTTCGGCCGCGCCGCTAACGCGCAGAACGATTAAGCGTTGTTTGCCGTCTGCGTTTTCAACCTGCAAAGTCAGGCCTGCGTTTTCAACGGTAAAGCCGTCATGGCCGCCTTCATGTTGCGGCTGTTCGGTTTCTTTGGCCGATGTTTCCGTTTGTTCGGCTGCGCTGCCAAGTTTGACTTTGACATCGGTTTGTTTGCCGCCGCGCCAAATGCTCAAAGTAACTTCTTTACCCGGCATCATCGAGCCGACCATGACCGGCAAATCGCTGGAAGCGCGGACTTCTTCTCCGTTTACGCTGCGGACAATATCGCCAACTTGCAAACCGGCTTGTTGCGCTGCGCTGTTCGGCATGATTTTGGCAATCAACGCGCCGCTTGCTTTGTCCAAACCGAAAGATTTGGCCAAATCGTAAGAAACTTCTTGGATAACCACGCCCAATTGACCGCGTTGGACTTTGCCGTTGGCTTTCAATTGATCGGCCACATTCATGGCAACATCAATCGGAATGGCAAACGAAATACCCATGAAACCGCCGCTGCGGCTGTAGATTTGCGAGTTGATGCCGACCACTTGGCCGCGGAGGTTGAATAACGGGCCGCCTGAATTACCGGGGTTGATGGCAACGTCGGTTTGGATGAACGGTGTATAGTTTTCATTCGGCAGGCTGCGGCCTTTGGCGGAGACGATACCTGAAGTTACGCTGTTGTCAAAGCCGAATGGCGCGCCGATGGCGGCTACCCATTCGCCCGGTTTCAAATCTTTCGGATTGCCGATTTTGACAACCGGCAAGTCTTCTTGCGGCTCGATTTTTAAGAGGGCAACGTCGGATTGGGCGTCTGAGCCGACCAGTTTGGCCGTGTATTCGCGTTTGTCGTTGAGCAGGACTTTGATGTTGCCCATGCCGGCAACCACGTGGGTATTGGTCAGGATATAGCCGTCTTTGCTGATGATGAAGCCGGAGCCGAAATTCAAATCATCGCTTTCTGCCTCTTCTTGAGGCATGTCGGGCATATTGGGAACGAGGCGTTTGAAGAACTCGTAAAACGGGTCGTTGTCGGGGAATTGGCTCAGGTCCATGCTGTGGTCGTCATCCGGTGTCGCAGTGCGTTTTGCCGGAGTTGCTTGAATATTGACGACGGCCTGTCCTTCGTTTTGTACCAATTGGGCGAAATCGGGCAACAGCATGCCGACCTTACCGTCATCGGTATTGGTTTCTATGCGTTGGACGAGTTCTTTGCTTTCTTCTTTGCCGAAAAAGGTGCTGACTTTGTCGCAACCTGAAAGAAGGGATGCTGAGAGGACAGCAAGGGCCAGATATGTGTTTGTTTTAATATGCACGAAAGTTCCTTTTGCCGGTGCCTATCTTATTGTCGGCATGTATTTGAGCCGGCAGGCAGTTTTATTGTTTGAATGTTGTTCAAATGTATAAAGTAGGATTTTTACACTTTAACGGTTTTTTTTCAAGCATTTCATTTTAAATGAAAAAATGATGATTGAAATTTGTTGCTTTGAGGCCGTCTGAAAACTTTGACATAGAACCTGTTGTCTCGCTTTTTTCAGACGGCCTTTAAATTAAGGTCAGTCGTGTTGGTCCAAGTGGTAGATTTGCGCCACGGCATCGATTAATTCGCTGTTGTCCGAGCCGGCTTTGTTGAGCGTGCGTGTCGGAGAGTGGAGCAGTTTGTTGGTCAACTGAATGGAGAGGCGTTCGAGGACATCCTCGGCCGATACGCCTTTTGCCAGTTGTTTCATGGCATTTTCCAACACTTGGCGGCGTGCGCGTTCGCCTTCGTCGCGTAAGGCGCGGATAAGCGGAACGCTTTGGCGGTTTTTCTGCTGGCGGATAAATTCACTGACCTTTTCTTCCACCATGCTTTCAGCTGCCGCCGCTGCCTTTTTGCGCGCGTCTTTACCGCTTTGGACAATATCCATCATGTCGTCCACGGTATAGAGATATGCATCTTCCAATTCGCCGACTTCGGCTTCAATGTCGCGCGGAACGGCCAAATCCAGCAGGAAAACAGGCATGTTGTGGCGTTTTTTCAATGCACGTTCGACCATGCCTTTGCCGACGAGGGGCAGTTGGCTGGCAGTGGAAGAAACGACTACGTCGTAATCATGAAGAATATCGGGTAATTCATTCAGCAGACAGGCTTCGGCGTTGACGCTGAGTTTGTCGCACAATTCCTGCGCACGCTGGTGTGTACGGTTGGCAACGGTGATGAGCTTGGGATTTTTGGCGGCAAAATAAGTGGCCACCAGCTCAATCATTTCGCCTGCGCCGATAAAGAGGACATTAAGGTCGGAAATGGAAGGGAAGATTTGCTCTGCCATTTTGACCGATGCGGAAGCCATAGAGACGGAGTTTTCGCCGACAGCGGTATCGGTGCGCACTTCTTTGGCAACGGCAAAGGTTTTTTGAAACAGGGCGTTTAAGTGGGTATTGATGCTTTCTTGTTCTTGCGCAACGCGGACGGCATCTTTGATTTGACCGAGAATTTGCGGTTCGCCCAAGACCATGGAATCCAAGCCGCAGGCGACGCGGAAGGCGTGGCGGACGGTTTCGTTGTTGTCCAGGGTGTAGAGGTAGGGGCGGATTTCTTCGACAGGCAGATTATGATATTTTGCCAACCAGTTGATGATTTTTTCGGATTCGCCGACGCAGTAAAGCTCGGTGCGGTTGCAGGTAGAAAGAATGACTGCTTCTTCCGCCGCCTCGCTGCGCGCGAGGTTGGACACGGCATCCGGCAAATTTGCAGCAGCAAATGCCAGTTTTTCGCGTATGCTCAAGGGCGCGGTTTGGTGGTTGAGTCCGACGACGGTAAGTTGCATGGTTATGGTATGACCGGGTAGTGTGTGTGGTGGCTATTATAGCTTAAGTGGGCTTTAAAATGAATGTGTTGGGGGGATAAGATATGATGAGGTTTGCCATCGAAAAGGCCGTCTGAAAAGATTCAGACGGCCTTTTTATCAAGAAAGGCTTAAACGGCTTCTGCTTCTTCTGCCAAGAAACCGCGCAGTTTTTGCATGGCTTTGGCTTCGATTTGGCGGATGCGTTCGGCAGATACGCCGTATTCGGCAGCCAATTCGTGCAGGGTCAAACCGCCATCGTCTTGCAACCAGCGGCTTTCAACGATACGGCGGCTGCGGTCGTCCAGTTGCGCCAAGGCGTTTTGCAGACCTTCGGTTTGCAGGGCGTAGTGGGCCTGTTTGGACAACTGACGGCTAGGCTCTGCATCGTGGTCGGCCAACCAGTCGATAGGGGCGAAGTTGTCCTCGTCATCGTTGTTTTCTGCCATGATGCCGATATCGTGACCAGTCATGCGTTGTTCCATTTCCAAGACTTCGGACAATTTGACGCCCAAATCGTCGGCGATTTCTTGCGCTTCTTTTGGGGACAAGGCATTCAGGTTTTTACGCATGCTGCGCAGATTGAAGAACAGTTTGCGCTGCGGTTTGGTTGTGGCCACGCGGACCAAACGCCAGTTGCGCAAAATGAATTCGTGGATTTCGGCTTTAATCCAATGCACGGCAAACGAAAACAGGCGCGCGCCGCGGCTTGGCTCGTAGCGTTTGACGGCTTTCATCAAGCCGATATTGCCTTCTTGAATCAGGTCGGCTTGGTTGAGGCCGTAGCCGTCGTAACCGCGTGCGATGGATACGACGACGCGAAGATGGGACAGAATAAGCTGTTTGGCGGCGTTGAGGTCGCCTTTTTGTTGACGTTCGGCCAGTTGCGTTTCTTCTTCGGCAGTCAGCATGGGAATGCTGTTGACTGTATGAATGTATTGCTCGAGGCTACCGTTGCCGCTTTGGATAACGGGTAATGCAAAAGCTTTATTCATAAAAGGATGCTCTCCTTGATTAGGCCGTCTGAAAACGGCTTTTTGTTTATTGTGTGACAAGCAGTATAACACTGCCTGTGGTTTGTTTTGTTATGGGTTGGATTTTTTCTGTAAATTAAACGACGGATTCAATAGTTTTTGCTGCTTAAATTGCAGGAGTTGATTGTTTTTGAAAATTTGAGTGATTTGCTAGGTTTTGGATAAGTATATTACAAACATTTCTGTATGTAAATAGTTTTATCAATAAAAAAGACCTTGTTAAACAAGGTCTTGGAATTTTTTTTATTCTGGTTTCTTCCGGCCAATCAGAATGAGGAATACGCCGATAACGGCCAAAATACTGATAAGCCAGGTTGAGCCGCCTGCTTTCATATAAGGCGTTTCGCCAATGTAGCCTTTGACGTGGCCTTCGAGGACGGTTTCTGTATCCGGCTGGGCTTCGGCAACAATCGTGCCTTTAGGGGAAATAATGGCGGTTGCGCCGGTATTGGTGGCGCGAACCATGTAGCGGCCCAGCTCCATTGCGCGTGCTTGGGACTGTTGAAGCTGCTGGTACATGGCATTGGATTTGCCGTACCACGCCATATTGCTGATGTTGGCAAGCAGGGTGGAGCGTTTGGCCGTTGCGATGAGTTCGTCGCCGAAACCGTCTTCATAGCAGATATTGAAGGCGACTTTTTGATCTTTCATTGTCAAAGGCGCTTGGTTGTCGCCGCCTTTTTGGAAGTCAGCCAAAGGCATATCCATCATTTTATAGAGGCGCTCGGTAATGATGGGCAATGGCTTGTATTCACCAAATGGAACCAGGTGGTTCTTGGCGTAGTAGGGGATGGTATCGGAAGTGCTGTTGTGATAGTCGCTCAAATTGATGACGGCATTTTCGTAGCCGTTGCCGTCGGGCGTATATTGACTGATGCCGATGGCCAATGCGCTGCCGTTGCTTTGCGCCTGTTCGGCGAATTGTTCCAAGATGCCTTCGGGCAGGTCTTGGCGCATCAGCGGCAGGGCGGTTTCAGGCAGGATGACGATGTCGGCACTGGTTTTGCTGATTTGTTCGTAGTATTTCTGAATGGTCGGAATGATTTGCTCTTCTTTCCATTTCAGATTTTGCTCGATATTGCCTTGAATCAGGGCGACGGTGCTGGTGCTGCCGTCAGGGCGGGTGTATTCGGTTTGTTGGGAAATGTAGCCGACGGAGCAGAGCGCAACGATAAGGCATAAGGGTAGAAGGCGATGTTTCAGACGGCCGTGGTTGTCAATCAGCAACACCAGCCATGCGCTGAGGAAAGCGGTTGCCAGCGTGACCATATGAATGCCGCCCAACGGCGCGAAGCCTGCCAACGGGCTGTCTTTGATGATTTGGGAATAGCCGATTGCGCCCCAGCCGAATCCGGTCAGGAAGCGTTCGCGGGCAAATTCTGCCAGCGTCCACAAAATCGGCAGCAGGAGGCCGGTTTTGGCCCAGCGAGCCAGGTTGCATTTTCTCCACACCCAAAAACAGATGGCCGGATAAAGCGCAAGAAATGCCGGCAGCAGGAAGGTGAGGGGGATGGCGTATGAATCCGGCAGCCCCGAAACATCATGCAGGGCTGTGTGTATCCAATAAAACTGCGCCGTATAACCGATTAATCCGAACAGATAGGCAGTCATGACGGCAAAGCGCGGACGCAATTCAATCAGGCGTATCAGCGCGCCAAACAACAGCGGCATCAGCCAGAAATGATAATACGGGGCAAAAGTGAACGGCGTTGCGGCGGCAATCAAGATGACCAGCGGCCAGTACAGCAGCGGGTGTTGCCAGTATTGTTCGAATTTACGGAAAATATTCATGCTTTAAATGGTATTGAGGCCGTCTGAAAGGTTTTCAGACGGCAGGGAAACAAAATCAGTCTTTTTGAAACAATTTCATTGCAGGCAGGACGATGGCGCAAGCCAAGGCACCGGCGGCTACTCCGATCACCAGATTGGCGATATGTTCCATCATGCCGCTGTCCCAATGTTGCGCGTGGAGGAAGTCGTGCAAAAAAACAAGGTTGTGGGCGATCAGTCCGCCGCCGACCAAGAACATCGCCAGCGTGCCGACAATGCTCAAGCCGCGCATAAACCAAGGCATAAATGAAATCAAACCGCGTCCGATGCCTTGTACGGCAGCACTTTTTTGGCGCATCAGCATCATACCGAGGTCGTCAAGTTTGACGATAATGCCGACCAAACCATAGACCAATGCCGTCATGCCGACACCGATGGCGGCCATAACCAAAGAACGTGTTATCAGGTCATATTTTTCAACAACGCCCAGCGCAATAATGATGATTTCGGCGGAGAGGATGAAATCCGTGCGGACCGCGCCTTTAACTTTTGTTTTTTCGTCTGTAACTTCAGGCTCGGCATCGTGTTCGTCTTCGTGTTCATTGCGGTGCAGAAATTTGTGCAACAGTTTTTCCACGCCTTCAAAACACAAATAAACACCGCCGATCATCAGCAAGGGCGTAATCAGCGCAGGCACGAAAGCGGAAAGCAACAGCGCAAGTGGCACCAGAATCAGCTTGTTGACCAGAGAGCCTTTTGCCACCGCCCAAATAATCGGCAATTCGCGCTCGGCAGATACGCCGGTTACCTGATTGGCGTTGAGCGCCAAATCGTCGCCGACCACGCCGGCGGTTTTCTTGGCGGCGACTTTGGTCATCATCGCTACATCGTCCAAAACGGCGGTAATGTCGTCCAAAAGCGTAAAGAGAGAGGCGAAGGCCATAATGTTGTCCGGATAAAATCAAATAAACGCGCGATTATATATGAAAATTCAGTTGCTTGAATGGTTTCAGACGGCCTTTGACGGAAATTAACCAAAGGCCGTCTGAAAATGCTATTTCGGTGTATAACGTCCCGCCATGGCTTTGTACACCATATTTTCGTATTTTAAAGCTTCATAGCGTTGGTTCAGCAGGTTTTGCGCCGAGCTGTATTCCGTATTCAAAGCCTCCAGCCAGTCTTTCAGTTCGTTTTTACCGTGTTGGTAGCGGACTTGATAGTAATGGCTGTTTTTCTTGTCCAACTGGTAACGCTGTTCCTGATTGGCAAGGCCGGCCTGCGCGTTTTTGTAGGCAAGGTAGTTGGTGTTGACTTCGTTGAGCGCTGTGGTCAGGGCTTTTTCAAAATTCAGCTTGGCGCTGTCCATCTCCGCTTGTACGGTTTTGTCTTTCCATTTCATGGTCTGCCAATTAAGGAAAGGCAGATTGATGGTGGCCGAGCCGCCTAACATGGGGATATTGAACGTGCTTTTTGCTTTGTCGGACGACGTACTCAAACTTGCGCCCAAAGTAATCGACGGATACCAACTGCGTTTTTGCGCGTTGACCGATTGTTGCGACGCTTGCAGGCGGTATTCGGCGGCGCGCAGGTCGGGGCGGTTGGCCAAAACGGTAATCGGTACGTCCAAGTTCACGCCTTTGACCGGCAACAGGCGGAATTGTGCTGGATCGGCGACCATGTTTTCAGACGGCCTTAAATTCAATAAATTACGCAAAACCTGTTTTTGCGTATCCAAATTGTTTTGCAAAGACAACAGGCTGTTTTCTGCGTTCAACAATGACTGTTTGGCTTGCGTCGGTTGGCTGGAGTCGGCCCGGCCGTAGCGGAACTTGGCATTCGCAATGCGGTTGATTTCCTGATATTGCTTCAGCGATTTTTGCGCCAACTCGATGGCTTCGTTCAGGTAGGCAATATTGAAATACGCATCGGCGACATTATTAATCAAAGTCAGGCGTGTGTTGGCCATGTCTTCATGCGTGGCTTGGTATTCCCATACCTGCGCATCGGCAGTGGCACTGAGTTTGCGCCACAAATCCAATTCGTAGCTCAAGCCAAGCTGGCTGCTGAACGTATTGCCGTGGCTGCCGGTTTTCAGGTTTTTAGAAGCATTCGCGCCCAACGAGCCGCTGAACGAAGGCACCAAATCCGCACCCAAAATATTGGCTTGGTACAAAGCCTTGTTGACGCTGATGGCGGCCTGTTTCAAATCGATATTGTTCGCCAGCGCCTGCTCCATCAGCGCATTAAGCTGCTGGCTTTGGTAGATTTCCCACCAGTTGCCGTTGACATCGTAGCGTTCGGCAGTTTCCGCCGCGCTCATGACTTGGCCGGTCGCTTCCAGCGTCAGATTCGGATTGGCTTTAGGTGCGGCGCACGCACTTAAGGCAAGGGCAACAGCCAATGACAAGGCTGCTTGGGAAAAAGGTTTCGTCTTCATAAAAATCTTTCGGG
Source organism: Neisseria sp. P0022.S010 (assembly GCF_051956635.1). Taxonomy (NCBI): domain Bacteria; kingdom Pseudomonadati; phylum Pseudomonadota; class Betaproteobacteria; order Neisseriales; family Neisseriaceae; genus Neisseria; species Neisseria sp. P0022.S010. The sequence goes on from NZ_JBQCXF010000019.1 coordinate 18,598, forward strand.
TAACGGCATTTCAGACGGCCTTAAGATAATAGGCCGTCTGAAACATAATCAATCTTGAGCTAAGGCATCAATCGGGTTGAGCTTGGAAGCCTTGTTGGCAGGCATAAAGCCGAACGCGACGCCGATGGCGGTGGAGCAGACGACTGCGCCGATGACGGAAGCCATGGAAATGCTCATCGGGAAGTCGGTAACAAAATAGTTGAACACCAGGCTGATGCTTGCGGACAACAATACGCCCGAAAGACCGCCGATGATACAGATTAAGACGGCCTCAATCAGAAACTGTTGCAAAATGTTGTTGCGGCGTGCGCCGATTGCCATGCGGACGCCGATTTCTTTGGTGCGCTCGGTAACTGAGACCAGCATGATGTTCATCACGCCGATACCGCCGACCACCAAAGAGATGACTGCGATGGAAGAAATCAGCAGCGTCATGGTGCCGGTTGTGCTTTCCACCATTTCTTTGATGCTGTCGCTGTTGTTCATAAAGAAGTCTTCTGTACCGTGGCGTGCTTTCAGCAACTCGGTCAGGCTTTTTTCGGCAACCTGCGTGTTGGCATCGTCTTTAATTTTGACAACGATGGAGTTGGTATAGCTTTCGCCGGTAATTTGGTGCATGACCGTTGTATACGGCGACCAAAGCATCAGCGAGTCGGAATTACCAAACGAGTTGTCATCCTTTTTCATAATGCCGATGACGGTTAGCGGGCGTTTTTTGAAAAGGATGGTTTTGCCTAAAGGATTGACACCTTCGCCGAAGAGTTTGGTTTTGGTGTTTTGGTCGATGACGACGACTTGGGCATCGGTTTTTACATCGTCATCATCAAACAGACGGCCTTCTTCCAATTTCAAACCGCGCACGTCGAAATATTGTTCGCCTACGCCGTAAAGTGAGGCGGTCAGGTCGGTGTTGCGGTAGGTTAAGGTGCCGCTGGAGTTGGTTTGAGGGGTGGCGGAGGCGACGTAGCTTTGTTGGCTGATGGCTTTTGCGTCATTAATTGTCAGTGTCTTGATTCGTCCGCTGCGGCGGTCGCCAAAACCACGGCCGGGGAAGATGCTGATGGTGTTTGTGCCCATCGAGTTGATGTCTTCCAGGATTTTTTGTTGCGAGCCATTACCCAAGGCCACCACCGATACCACTGAAGCGATACCGATGATAATCCCCAGCATGGTCAGCAGCGAACGCATTTTGTGCGCCATAATCGCCTGTACCGACATTTTGAATGCTTCCATAAATTGATCGTAATAAAACGACCAGGAAGTTTTTTCTTTAATCCGCTCCACTTTGCTGGGCGGAATATCGGGATTTTTAGACGTATCCGAAATAATCTGACCGTCGCGGATTTCGATGACGCGGTTTGCATTTGCCGCAATGCCCGGATCATGGGTGACCATAATCACGGTATGCCCGTCTTCATGCAACTTATGGATGATTTCCATCACATTTTTACCGCTGGCGGTATCCAATGCGCCGGTCGGTTCGTCGGCAAAGATGATTTCGCCGCCGTTCATCAACGCGCGGGCAATCGAAACGCGTTGTTGCTGACCGCCGGAAAGTTCGCTGGGTTTGTTGCCTTCTTTATTTTGCAAGCCCAAATCGCCCAATAATTTTTCCGCACGTTCCGCGCGCTCTTTGCTGTCCATGCCCATATACACGGCAGGCAGGGCGACGTTGTCCCGGGCGGTCAGCGAGCTTAACAGGTTGTAACGCTGGAAAATAAAGCCGAAACGCTCACGGCGCAAAGCCGCCAGCTCATCCGGCTGCATTTGCGATGTTTCGATGCCGTCGATTTGATAAGAGCCGGAAGTGGCGGTATCCAGACAGCCCAAGATATTCATCAGCGTCGATTTGCCCGAGCCGGATTGGCCGATAATCGCCACAAAGTCGCCTTTCTCAATAGAAAGGCTGACATCTTTCAATACATGCACACGGTTTTCACCGCTACCGAAAAAACGGTTGATATTCTTACATTCGATTAAACTCATAATCTTTCCGGGCGAAAAATAGACATACAGGAACTAAGGCCGTCTGAAACACAGTCAAACCTTTCAGACGGCCTTAATCAATCAGCGAGGAGGGCCGCCGCCCATCATCGCGCGTTCGCTGCTCTTACTCTTTTCGTCTGCGCTCATTTCAGAAACGATCACTTTTTCGCCTTCTTTCAAGCCGCTTTTGATTTCGGTATTCATGTTGTCTTTCAAACCGACGGTCACTTCGCGTTCTACCGCTTTATTGTCTGCGCCCAAAATGCTGACATAGGATTTGCCGTTATGCTTTTTCACAGTCAGCGTCGGTACCAGTAAGACATTCTTCACGCCGTTGATTTCAATCGTGTTTTGAGTGGTCATGCCGATGGAAAGTTTGCCGTCGGAATTTGGCACCAGGGCGCGGGCATAGTAGTAAATTGCATTGGAAGTCGTGTCCGTGCTGCTGGTGTAGCTGCCCAAAGACATGGTGGTCAGGCCGGGGTCGACGCTGTCCAATTTCGCTTTAATCGGGGTGTCTGGCTCGGACAAAATGGTGAACGAAATATCCTGACCTGCTTTGACTTTCGTAATATCGCCTTCGGCAATCTGCATTTTGTTTAACATGGTTTCCAGATTGGCCAGCTGGATAATGGTCGGCGTAGATTGCGCCGCATTGACGGATTGGCCTTCTTCAACAGGAATGGCGACTACGGTGCCGTCCATGGTGGCGGTAATCCGCGTGTGTCCCAATTCAGATTCGGCTGTATTGATGGAGATTTTGGATTGTTTGATGGAGGCCTTCAGTTCGGCGATATTGGCTTTGGCTGCGGCTAAAGAGTCTTGTGCAGATTCCAAATCTTCTTTGGAAGTGGCCTGTTCTTTCCATAAGGCAAGTTCGCGCTTATATTTTTTCTCCGCACTGGAAAGCGCGATTTCGGCAGAAACCAATTTTGCCTGATAAGTTTCCAGTTTGGATTTTTCGGTATTCAACGTGTTGAGCTGATTGGTTGAGTCGATTTCTGCAATCAGATCGCCTTTTTTCACTTGTTGGCCCAGTTTCACATACAGTTTTTTAATCTGGCCTGAAGCTTCCGCGCCTACGGACACCAAATTGGAAGGCGAGATTTCGCCGGTTGCCGATACGGTTTGACGGATATCGCCGCGTTTGACCACTTCCGTAATAAAAGAAGACTGAGGCTCAGGCTTCATCAAAGACCAGCCGCCGAAAGCCGCAGCCACGATAACAGCCGTACCGGCCGCCCACTTGAAAACTTTAGACATATAAAAGGAACCAATTCAATAAAATAACGTCGCAGACAAGCAACAAATGCATTGATAGAAACAAAAAAACAACTGGATTTTACTGTAAAGACCAAGGCCAACCAAGAGACGGTCGGCTTAAATTGAAGTTTAACTTATTGAAATAAAAAATAAAAGAATGAAGATATTTTTCAGAACTTGTACCTCGTTTACATAAATTCCCAAACTCCCTCCGAATCTGAACATTTAAGCCGCAAGAAAACGACTATAATATTCATGTCTTATTCTAATTATTAACGACACAAATAAAATGAAACACCAACAAGGCTTCACGCTTATCGAGCTGCTGATAGTCGTTGTGATTGCAGCCATTCTCGCTACCATCGCCTATCCGTCTTATCAAAACTACATCCGCCAAACGCGCCTTGCCGCCGTCCGCACACAGATGCTTCATAACGCCCAACAACTCGAACGCCACTATACTCAAAAAAGTACTTTTGTAGGGTTTCCTCCTGAAAATTTGCAGCAGAATCAATATTTCAATATTAGTTTTTCCGAAGGTACGGATTCTATGCCTAATCCTTCCGATTCAGGTTATATTTTGAAGGCTGTGCCCAATAAAGAAACCAATGCCGATGAAACTTGTACTGTTTATTACAACGACAGCGGTATCATTTGGGCAAACAGCGATAAACAAAACTGCCCCGGTTATGAAATACCAAAATCGGAATAAATCGAAATATAAAAGGCCGTCTGAATTTCAGACGGCCTTTTGGATGGTTTGGCTGTATAAGCACATTACTTATACAGGGCAAAGATTGGTAATCCTGACCCAATGTGAAGTCAATCTTAGCCCTTGCGGCGCGGTTCGTCGGGGCGGATGCGTGAAGCCAGTTGGTCGAGGATGCCGTTGACGAATTTATGGCCGTCGGTGCCGCCGAAAGTTTTAGTAACTTCGATGGCTTCATTGATGATGACGGGGTAGGGGGTTTCAGGCATGGTGCTCAGCTCATGGCAGGCAACCAGCAAAACGGCGCGTTCGATAGGGCTGAGGTCTTTCTCGTCGCGGTCGAGCAGGGGGCTGATTTTTTCCATGTATTCTTCGGCATGGGTTTGTGCACCGAAAAACAGTTTGTTGAACAGCTCTTCATCCATATTGGGCGCTTGGGACAGTTCGCGGATGTTTTTGGCGATTTCGGGAGCGGCTGTTTTGTTGATGCCTGCTTGATAAATGGCTTGTACGGCAAGCTCGCGTGCGCGGCGGCGTGGGCTTTTCATGGGTATTCCTTGTGAAGAGAGTGCCGATGGTTGTCGGCTGAATATTGAATGATTCAGACGGCCTCAATGTCATGATTGGGAGGCCGTCTGAAAAGATGCGGTATTCAATACGGGGAGAAGTTTATTCTTCGTCGTCTTCGTATTGTTCTGACAAAAGATGGTTGACCAAGTTGGCACATTCTACGGCAACTTTGGCGGCATCGGAGGCTTTTTCTTCGATGCGTGCGACGGCCTGTTCGTCGTTTTCGGTTGTCAGGATGGCGTTGGCAATCGGGATGTTGTAGTCAAGGGCGACGCGGCTGACGCCTGCGCCGGATTCATTGGATACCAATTCAAAGTGGTAGGTTTCGCCGCGAATGACAACGCCGATGGCGATCAGGGCATCGAATTGTTCGGATGAAGCGAGGTTCATCAGCGCGATAGGCACTTCAAGCGCGCCGGGGACGGTGGCAAGCGTGATGTTGTCTTCGGCTACGCCCAATTCTTTTAGGGTGCGGCAGCATACTTTGACCATTTCGCTGCCGATTTCGTTGGTGAAGCGGGCCTGAACGATGCCGATGCGCAGGTTGGTACCGTCGAGGCGTGGTTCGATAATGTTCATGATGATTCCTTCAATATTGGTGAAATAGGGATTCGGCTCGGTTTCAGACGGCCTGGTTATAGGGAAGGCCGTCTGAAATGAAATGGGGATGGATTATTCTTGCGGCTGCCAATCGGCAACAGCTTGGAACTCGCCGTCTTCGTTCAGTTCCCACGCGCTGCCTTCTGCCTGAGTCAGCAGGGGTGCGATGTCGGGATTGTCTGCGGTAATGGCGGAGAGGCTGACAATGCTGAAGTTGTCGGGATTGTCGGTGTATTCGTCGGTTTCGTCGCCGCTGAAAATACGCCAGCCGCTGTCGTTTTCAAATACGGGGGCTTCGCGGTAGAGGAAGCCGACGGGTTCGCCTTGTTCGGCGACGGTGTTGGTAACAATGCAGCGGTCGAGCGCTGCGGCCAGTGCTTGGGCAAATTTGTTCATGGAGTTGGCAAAGAGATGATTTGGCATGATTTTACACGATTCGCCGCTTTTCCGCACGGATGTGTGCAGGGGTGGTTTGATGGTACAATGTCGGTCGAGTGCCGTCAGGTTTGAACATGACGGCTTTTGATTGTTATCGGCTTGAGGGACGTAAGAAACAATGAGCCAAAATAAAAAAGTTGCCGGTGTAGCCTTTTTATTTTGTTTCACTGCGGATGAGGCGTGCTTTTCGGGCTGTTTTTTGAAAGTATGGAATGAAACCTGATTTGCTCAAACAGCAGGCGCATCGAGCGATTCAAAAGCGTCTGGGCTATGAGTTCCGCAATATGGAGCTGCTTCAGCAGGCTTTGACCCACCGCAGCTACAATGCCAAACACAATGAGCGTTTTGAATTTGTCGGCGATTCGATTTTGAACTATTCCGTGGCGCGGATGTTGTTTGACGCGTTTCCGAAATTGTCGGAAGGCGAGTTGTCGCGGATGCGCGCAGCTTTGGTGAATGAAGGCGTGTTGGCTGAAATTGCGTTGGAAATGAATGTCGGCGACGGTTTGTATTTGGGTGCCGGCGAGTTGAAGAGCGGCGGTTTCAGACGGCCTTCGATTTTGGCCGACGCGATGGAGGCGATGTTTGCGGCGGTCAGCTTTGACGCTGATTTTTCTGCGGCGGAAAAAGTGGTTCGCCATTTGTTTGTGGAACGCGTGAAACGCGCGGATTTGAATATCGGCAAAAAAGACAGTAAAACCGCTTTGCAGGAAGCCTTGCAGGCACGCCGCTTTGCCCTGCCGAAATATCGAATCGAAGAGCAGGCGGAGCAGACGGCCGATGCGATGTTTGTGATTTCCTGCGATTTGGGCGAACTTGGTTTCATCTGTAATGCACGCGGCAGCAGTCGGAAAGTGGCCGAGCAAAAAGCGGCATGTGAAGCCTTAGAATGGTTGGAACAGAAGTTTCCTTTGAAAAAATCTAAAAAATAATATTTCAGACGGCCTTTGAGAAAATGCAAAGGCCGTCTGAAACAATCAAGAAAGTCATATATAAATGGATATAGAAACCTTTTTGCAAAACGAGTCGCAACACCCGACGGATTATCGTTGTGGCTTTGTGGCCATCGTGGGTCGCCCGAATGTCGGCAAGTCCACGCTGATGAACCATTTAATCGGTCAGAAAATCAGTATTACCAGTAAAAAAGCACAAACCACGCGCAACCGTGTAACCGGTATTTACACCGACGATACGGCGCAATTTGTGTTTGTAGATACGCCGGGTTTTCAAACCAATCACCGCAATGCCTTGAACGACCGTCTTAATCAAAACGTCACCGAAGCGTTAAGCGGCGTGGACGTGGTGGTTTTTGTGGTGGAAGCCATGCGCTTTACCGATGCCGACCGCGTGGTGTTGAAGCAGTTGCCTAAGCATACGCCTGTGGTATTGGTGGTCAATAAAATCGATAAAGACAAAGCCAAAGACAAATTTGCGCTTGAGGCGTTTATCAATGAAGTACGCCAAGAGTTTGAGTTTGCCGCCAGCGAGGCAGTCAGCGCGAAACATGGTCTGCGTATTGCCAATCTGCTGGAGCTGCTCAAGCCGTATCTGCCGGAAAGTATTCCGATGTATCCGGAAGATATGGTGACGGATAAATCCAGCCGATTCCTGGCGATGGAGATTGTACGCGAAAAATTGTTCCGCTATTTGGGCGAAGAGTTGCCGTATGCGATGAATGTTGAAGTGGAGCAGTTTGAGGAAGAGGAAAGCGGACTGTTCCGCATTTATATCGCGGTGTTGGTCGATAAAGACAGCCAAAAGGCAATTTTGATTGGCAAGGGTGGGGAGAAATTGAAGAAAATTTCTACTGAAGCCCGCCTTGATATGGAGAAATTGTTTGATACCAAAGTCTTCTTGAAGATTTGGGTGAAAGTAAAATCCGGTTGGGCAGACGATATTCGTTTCCTGCGCGAATTGGGTTTGTGATTTAATGTGTTCAAACAGAAGGCCGTCTGAAAAATTTTCAGACGGCCTTTTGTTTGATTAAGCCAACAATTCAGCCAGACGTTTGACGATTTCATCTGCGGCTTGGCGTTTCGATGTTTCCGGAAATGAGGTTTCGGCAAGGTCATCAATAATGGTGATTTGATTGGTTGGCTTACCCATGGAAACGGAAACTTGGTTGGCCACCAGCATCGGTACGTTTTTACGCAAACGTTTTGCCCGTGCAAATTCCAAAACCTGATGGCTTTCGGCAGCGAAGCCGATGCAGAATGGTGGAGAAGGCAGGGCAGCAACGGATGCGAGAATATCCGGATTTTCCGTCAGCTCGATAACCGGGGGCTGATTGCCGTTTTTCTTCAGTTTTTCGTCGCTGCTGTTTTTGACTTTATAGTCTGCAACGGCTGCGACGGAAATAAAGACATCTTGCGCATGGATGTGGCGGTGGACTGCCTGATACATGGCTTCTGCGCTGACAGCCTGTTCAGAATGAGCCAAGCCTGCTGGCAAGGCCGTCTGAATTTGACCGTAAATCAGCGTAATTTTCGCTCCGGCAGCACGGCAGGCACGCGCTAAAGCCATGCCCATTTGTCCGCTGGAAATATTGGTAATGCCGCGGACAGGATCGATGGCTTCAAACGTTGCGCCGGCTGTAATCAGAACTTTTTTGCCACTCAGTAGCTTGGGTGTCCATAAATCCTCTAGCAAATCTGCCAGATCGACCGCTTCGACCATTCTGCCTGTACCTGTTTCTCCGCAAGCCTGTTCGCCGCTGTTTGGGTAAAACACGGTAATGCCGTCTGAAACCAGCTGCTCAATATTGCGCAGGTTGGCAGGGTTGTTCCACATTTCGACATTCATTGCAGGCGCAACGGCCAAAGGACATTTTCTGGCTGCAGCCAAAGTAGTCAGCAGGTTGTCGGCCAATCCGTTGGCAATTTTGGCAATCGTATTGGCAGTCGCAGGCGCAATAAGAAATGCGTCAGCTTCACGCGTCAGATTGATGTGCGCCATGCCATTATTGGAAGCGCCTGAATAGGTATCCGATAACACGGGATTGCCGCTTAATGCTTGGAAAGTCAGCGGGGAGACAAATTCCGTCGCAGAATCCGTCATCACCACCGAAACAGAATGTCCTTGCTTTTTCAGCAGCCTGACCAGTTTACACGATTTATACGCTGCAATACCGCCGGTAATACCGAGGAGAATGTGTTTGCTCATGATATTGGATGTTTAGTTAAGCTATTGTTTGAAATCAAATTCTCTCGATATTGATTTTTGCCAATCCTGCTTTAATGGCATTACCGTATCTTCTGGGTAAGGAAGCTGAAACAATTCCGTTTTTTACTTCAGTTACGTAACTGCATACCTTAAATTCAGGAACAACATTAAGCGAATAATCCCGATTGACTAAAGGGGATACACGCGAATATAAAGTCCATCTCGCCAAGCTGTTATCTTCATAATCGGTTGTTGCGTTGAAGCTGGTTGCACCTTCGCAGAAAGCAATTTGATAATCTGGGTTGAATTCTCCGGGGATGTCATGCGGATCGCGGAAGTTGAACAGTCGGTCATGTGCAAAGAGATTTTGGCGTATATAGGCCCACAATTCTTTTTCTAAGAAATCCTGATCCGCGAAATGCCTTGAAGAATAGCCGCTATCAATAAAGATTTGAATTCTTTCCTGCATATTAGGAACGGCACCGGCCTTGGCCCCCCACATGCCTGCAAGAATCAAAGCAGTGTGCGAGCCCGAATCGCGTATGGTGTGGAATAGGGTGCCACTTTTTATCCATTCCGAAACAGAAGCTGCATCTCGATAACAAATAATAGAATCAGCATCGCGAAATATCACATATTCAGCTTCAGGATCATTTATCGCAAGAAAACGCCACATCGTTCCGGGCCAGTTGTGCAGTTGGGGATCAATATGGATAACCTCCGCACCATTGGCCTTAAACCGTTGGATGGCTTCGGCCGGAACAGAATCATCAACATAGAAACGGCATGTCCAGCCAGGAAAAAGAACAGGAGCAAGCTGGGTATTTAAGACGGCAGGCTCAATATATTTGGAACTATTACCAAATAAAGAAAACGAGATAATCCGTTTTCCATCTTTTGGTGCCGGAGCAGGAATAATTTCATGCTGAAGGTCAGGTATGGCTTTATCTTTCAAGACCAAAGCCTGATGGCCATAAAATCCGGTTCTTTCCCAGTTATCTAGAGCGCCGTAAGCATGTGCAAGTAAATCCAAAGCAGGAATATAGGTGCTATCCAGCTCCAATGTTTTCATTTCGGCCTCAATGGCTTTTTCCCATTTCAATTGCTTTAGATAGACATAAGCAACTTTGTGATGAAATTCGACAGATTGTGGATTGAGAAGGCAAAGAATCTCCGCACGTTTAAGCGCTTCCTCGTAATTTTCCTCTTCGATAAAAGAGTGGTATGCCTGTTCAAATTTTTGTTGGATTTGTTGGTTGCTCATAATAGGACAGTAGTTTTAAATTTATGATTGTTTTATTGAAGAAAGTGTAGATTGTAAGAGTAGATAGGACTAAAGCGCCAGCAATATAAAGAGATATAGCATCTGAATGTGGCAAATAAGAACAAAGAGGTAGCACTATTTATCTTTGAAGATCCTGTACACCTAGTGAATATATAAAATTTGATAAATTTAAAATTATTTAAATACAGGCAGTTGCAGAAATTCTGCAATTTTTTTGAAATTGGGTGTTGACTGGTTTTGTTGGGAGGCGTATAGTTCGGTTCTTCGCTGCTGATGCGGTGAAGAAAACGAAGCAGACAGTATAACACAGTTGGTTGAAATTTTCGATAATTTTAGTTGACTTTTGAAAATTGTACTGTATAATTCGATTCGCTCTTTAAAAAACAGATTACCGATAAGTGTGAGTGCATTAGGCCTCACACTGTTTGAAAGACAGACAAGATGATGTTTTAGACATTGTCCTGTCGGTTTCTTTGAA
>NZ_JBQCXF010000020.1:0-28161 GCF_051956635.1 Neisseria sp. P0022.S010
ACAGCATCATGACGATTAAAATTACCCTTATTGACGACCACACCCTATTTCGCAGCGGTATCAAGGCCTTGCTTTCGCGCCAGCCTGATTTTGAAGTCGTCGGCGAAGCTTCAGACGGCCTGGCCGGCGTAAAAATGGTTGAGCAGCTCAAGCCTGATGTAGTCTTGCTGGATTTGGATATGCCGGTCATGAACGGTCGCGAAGCATTGGCTCAAATTTTAAGTATTAATCCGCAGCTGACCGTCATTATGCTGACTGTTTCTGAAGACAGCGACGATTTGACCGAATGTATGCGTATGGGCGCAAAAGGCTTTTTGCTGAAAAACATCAATGCCGACTTCCTGTTGGAAAGCATCCGCAAAGCTGTTGATGGCGACAATGTCTTCTCTCCAGAAATGACCAGCCGCTTGGTGCAATCGCTGATTTCCCCTTCTCCTTCCCGCTCCGACCATCTGCTGGAGCAACTGACCCCGCGCGAAATGGAAATCTTGGGCTATCTTGCCGCCGGACACAGCAATAAAATCATTGCCCGCCATTTGAATCTGGCAGAGTCAACCGTTAAAGTGCATGTGCAAAACCTGTTGCGCAAGTTGAACCTAAGCAGCCGTGTACAAGCAGCGGTTTATGCGGTGCAACACAAAGTACCGCAACCGGTATTGTCTTAATCAGGCCGTCTGAAACCTTCTTTTTAAAAGGTTTCGGGAAGAGCGTTTATTCGCTATAATCACGCCGATTTATATGCAGGGTTGTCTGATTCTTTCAGACGGCCTTTTTATTTGATTTCTCACTGATTTAAAACAACATGTCCGAAAACATTCCAGAAAATACACCCGCAAATACCGTTCCTGAAGAACACAAACGCAGCATCCGCAGTTTCGTCTTGCGCCAAGGCCATATGACCGCGGCTCAACAGCGCGCCATTGATACGATGTGGCCGCAATTTGGTGTGGACTTCCAAGAAGCTCCTTTGGATTTGAACCGTGTATTCGGACGGAACAATCCTAAAGTATTGGAAATCGGTTTCGGTATGGGCGTCGCGACAGTGGAAATCGCCAAACATCTGCCCGATACCGACTTTTTAGCGATTGATGTTCACGGCCCGGGCGTGGGCAATATCTTGAAGCTGATTGAGGAAGAACACATTTCCAATATCCGCGTGATGCGTCATGATGCTGTGGAAGTAGTGGAAAAAATGCTGGAAGACGGTTCTTTAGACGGCATTCATATTTTCTTCCCCGACCCTTGGCACAAAAAACGCCACAATAAACGCCGCTTGGTACAAGTGCCGTTTGTTGAAAAGCTGCTGCCCAAACTCAAAAGCAGCGGCTATGTCCATATGGCGACCGACTGGGAAGAATACGCCGTGCAAATGCTGGAAGTTTTGAGCAGTTTCGACGCTTTGCAAAACACGGCTGCCGATTACGCCCCTACGCCTGATTATCGTCCTGAAACCAAGTTTGAAGCCCGCGGCAAGCGATTGGGTCATGGCGTTTGGGACTTGGTGTTCCGCAAAAAATAAAGCAAAATATAAAACACAAGGCCGTCTGAAAAGTTTCAGACGGCCTTTTATCTTATTGATTAAGCCAAGAAAAGTTTATAGGCCGGATTGTCGGTTTCCTCTTTATAGACATAACCCAAGCTATCCAAGAAGTCGGCAAACGCCTCATTGTCGCTTTCCGGCACATCGATACCGACCAAAATACGACCGTAGTCTGCGCCATGGTTGCGGTAATGGAATAAAGTAATATTCCACTCGGCACGCATATGGTTCAAGAAACGGGACAACGCACCCGGGCGCTCAGGAAATTCAAAGCTAACCAAACGTTCGTTGGCTACTTTTTCCGTCCGTCCGCCGACCATGTAACGGATATGGATTTTGGCGATTTCGTCATTGGTCAGATCGACATTGGGCAAGCCTGCGTCAGCCAATTGTTTGCTGATGACGGCCAAGTCTTGCGCACCGGCAGTTTGCAAGCCGACAAAAATATGCGCATTTTTATCGCTGCCGTAGCGATAGTTGAACTCAGTAATGTTCCGGCTTCCCAACAAATTGATAAACTTCAGGAAGCTGCCCTTTTCTTCGGGAATGGTAACGGCGAAAATGCCTTCATTGCCCTCGCCCAGCTCACTACGCTCTGAAACGTGGCGTAAGCGGTGGAAGTTCATGTTGGCGCCGCTGGTAACGGCAACTAAGTTTTGGCCTTGAATATTGTTTTTCGCAACGTAAGCCTTCAGGCCGGCAAGTGCCAATGCGCCCGCAGGCTCGGTAATGCTGCGCGTATCGTCAAAAATATCTTTAATCGCGCCGCACAACATATCCGTATTGACCGTAATAATTTCGTCCAACAGCTCTTTACACAGGCGGAAGGTTTCCTCGCCCACCACTTTAACCGCAGTACCGTCTGAAAACAGGCCGACATCTTTCAAATGTACGATTTCACCTGCCTCTACCGATTGCTTCATACAGCAAGAGTCATCGGTTTGCACACCAATCACTTTAATCTCAGGGCAAACCTGTTTGATAAATGCCGCTACGCCTGCTGCCAAACCGCCGCCGCCAATCGGAACAAAAATCGCATTGATATTACGGTGTTGACGGAGGATTTCCATGCCGATGGTTCCCTGACCGGCAATTACGTCAGGATCATCAAAGGGCGCAATATAGGTTAGTTTTTCCTTTTCTGCCAACTCCATCGCATAATCATAGGCATCGTTGTAAGACACGCCTTTCAATACCACTTCGCCGCCTCGGCTCTTTACCGCATCGATTTTGATTTTAGGCGTTGTTTCCGGCATCACGATAACGGCACGGCAACCCAAATACTGCGCCGATAAAGCCACACCCTGCGCATGGTTGCCGGCGCTGGCAGCAATCACGCCGCAATCCAAGGCTTCTTTCGGCAGCTTCGCCATTTTGTTGTACGCGCCGCGGATTTTAAACGAAAACACAGGCTGCAAATCTTCGCGCTTGAGTAAAACCTGATTGTTCAGACGGCCTGACAGACTGCGAGCCAAATCCAAGGGCGTTTCTACGGCCACATCATAAACGGAAGCGGTCAAAATACGGGTTAGATAATCAGAAAGAGGAAGGGAATGGTTCATGGTATTTTAGTGTTCGGAAATAAATTGCAATTCGGTCAAATCAACCGGAGGAAAAAGTTAAAACCATACCCCTGAGGCCGTCTGAAGGCAAGAAAAATCTTAGCAAATCCTGAATGAAACGGTATAATGTCCGCTTACTATCTATTTAGTATGCCAAACTGTTTACTCAATAACAGTATCCACCCATATTCAAATCTACAAACAATGATGAAAAAAACGCTACTTAGCTTAATTTTTGCTGCCCTCCTGAATACCCACGCCCTTGCCGCCGATCCAGTTGCCTCCGCACCTGCCGTACAAGGCGAGGCACAGCCGCAGCCATTGTTGCACAGCATCAACAGTCCGACAACGCCTCCGGAAATCGCGGCGACTGCCTACATCGTTACCGACCTGCACAGCAAGCAAACCTTGGCATCCAACAATGCCGACGCGCCTATCGAACCTGCCGCGTTGACGCAAATGATGACTGCCTACCTTGCCTTTAAAGCATTAGAAAACGGTACACTTGAAGCAAGCCAAATGCTGACCGTTTCCAATGCTGCATGGAAGGTCGAAGGTTCGCGTATGTTCCTCGACCCAAAAGTGCCTGTCAGCGTCAGCTCCTTAATTAAGGGGACAACCATCCAATCGGCCAACGATGCCGCCATCACCCTTGCAGAAGCCATCGGCAACGGCTCCATCGACGAATTTGTCAAACAAATGAATGAAGAAGCCAAACGCTTGGGCATGAAGCACACCCACTTCAACAATCCGACCGGCATTTCTTCTAACGGCCATGTTTCAACCGTTGGCGACTTGGCCATTTTGGCAGCCGCGCTGATCAACGACTATCCGAAATACTATCCTTTGTTTGCAAACAAATCTTTCAAATACAATAATATCGAGCAGCCCAACCGCAACCTCCTGCTCTATCGCGACAGCAGTATCGACGGTTTAAAAACCGGCTATTCTGAAGGCGCAGGCTATCATCTTGCTGCTTCCAGCAAACGCAACAACCGCCGTATTGTTTCCATCCTTGCCGGTGCCGAATCTACCGAAGCACGCGCCAGCGAAAGCAGCAAACTGCTCAACTGGTCATTGCAGGCATTTGATACGCCTAAACTTTACAACGGCGGAGAAGTGATTTCCCAAGTCAAAGTTTACAAAGGCAGCGCCAAAGCCGTAGATATCGGTTTCTTGGACGATGTTTACATTACCATCCCCCACGATACCGGCAAAAACGTCAAACCAATCTTAGAAACACTTCAGCCCGTCCTCGCCCCAATTGAAAAAGGCCAAGTATTGGGCAAACTGAAAGTCATGAAAGACGGCAAAGTCATTGCCGAAAAAGACGCCGTCGCGCTAAACGGTGTGGAAGAAGGCAGCTGGCTGCTCCGTATGTGGGATGCGATTGTGTTGTGGTTTAAAGGTTTATTCAGTTAATGCTCTTCTAAACAACCAACCATAACAAGATAAGCAACAAAAGGCCGTCTGAAATCTGTTTTCCAGTTTTCAGACGGCCTTTATTCAGCCTAAAAAACAGCTAATTAAATGATTCCAGCGTTGGCGGCAGATACTGCATCATCGTGAACATCAGCCGTATTGACAGACGAGTAGCTCATGCGCTCAGTGTGCGTATTGACGGCTGACAAATGACTGATATTGCCGTTGCCTGACAATCTACCCATCAACTCTTGCAGGCTCAATGTACCTTCATCGAAACGGAAGGTATCAATCACAGCATCAGTTTTACCGGAAACGAACTGATCATTGATGGTAATGCTGTCCCCTTCTGATCCCTTGATGGTAATTTTCCAATCAGTATTGCCTCGAACATCGGTGGCAACATCAATGTGCAGGTCATTAACAGAGATATTTTGGCCGAATTGCAACGCATTATGTTCGCCCACATTATCGACAATCGTATCCTTACCTTCTCCAAGGCTGAAAACATAAGTATCGGCACCCTTGCCGCCAACCAAGTAATCGGTTCCTTGTCCGCCGAATAAAACGTCGTCGCCATCACCCCCACTCAAACGGTCATCGCCACTTTCTCCCCATAAGGTATCGTTGCCATTACCTCCATGTACAGAATCATTGCCCATACCGCCATTAAGACGATCGTCTCCATCATAGCCGAAAATGACATCATCACCTGAATCACCGTTAATCGTATCATTACCCAAACTACCTCTGATCCGGTCATTGCCATCGCCGCCACTGACAAGAGCATGGCTGCTGTCCGTAATGGTTATGATGTTATCCTCCCCTAAATGAAGCGAGGCTTGGGTAAGACTGTGATCATCTACTTCCGCTACATTTTTTGCAGAATTATTTTCTGCTACCGAAAGGCTGTGATTATTTTCGATGGTCAATGTAGTCTCGTTTACAGACTCCGGAATATTACCTTCTTTAGGATTACGGGTTTTGGTAATTTCTTGGTCGGAAAGATTATTCACAATAGTGTTATTTTCAATTTTGATATTTTTGAGTTCTCCCAAAATATCTTTTTTGGGAGTAGCATAATCCCTGCCTTCTTCCAAATCGATAGAACCTTTAACACGACCATATGTGTCCGCATTAGTCCCGTTGCTTACCAGTAAATTATCGTGAACGGAAATACCCGTATCATTGAAATCAAAATTATGGCTTTTTTTGAATACAGTGTTTAAGCGTACGCCGCCCCAATTGGTATTATCTTTGATAAGGTTATTGGCTACTTCATGACCTTTGCCGCCAAAGATACCAATACCGGCCGCACGCCAGCCTAATTCAACGGTATTATTCAAAAAGCGGTTATTTTCAGCAACATGGGCATTAGTATTTTCATGAATGCTCGACCATGTTGCTAATCCATCATCACCATTGCCACGGATATTGGAATTGATAACGGTGGAATTGCTGGTACCTTGGGCAAAGTTAACGCCATCTGCCAAGTTATTGCGAATAGTGGCATTAGAAATAGTCAAACCATCAGTGTAATTTAAAGGTTTGTTTTGAGAATAATCTCCAATCCATACGCCAGCTTCAAAATGTTCAATTTTGATATCGTGAATAGAAGAGCCGGTACCTAAAGTGCCGGATATCCCTTTATAATTGGCTTTCTCATCATGTCTTGAATTTAGATTTGAATCCATAGAGAGATTGCCCAAATCTATATCTTTACTACCGGGTTCAAAAGTAATACCGCCGCCACCGCTCACATACCCATTATCATCGTATTTAGCAGCTTCTGTATTCAAAAAATGTAACTTAGTGTGCCATTGCCCTGCACCGGTAATCTTAATACCATCAGGAACATAAAGAGAAATTGGTCGTGAAAAATCAAATTGACCTTCAGGAAGGTAAACAGATTTTTTAGACGCTTTGGCAGATTCAATCGCAGCCATAAATGCTTGGTAATCATCCGAGCCGTCATTGGCAACTGCGCCGAAATCAGTAATGCTAACACTGTTTTCAGGCTGTCTAATGGCGTCCGGTGCTTTTTCCAAATCAACCAAGTCAATGCCTACGGGCGTGCTGTCGAGATTAGTGATGGTAACTGTATCTCCTTTATTGATATGGGCATCTTTAAATAATTGGCTGACTTCGTCAAATTGGAAACGGGCAAGCCTATCTGCCGCGGGTGTATCATGAACTTTAATATCGCCATTCGGATGATATTTGTAGTTATCTAAATATTGCCAGTTGGATTTGGAAGATAAATCCAAAGTCCCGATCACTGTATTATTGACTTTGACTTCTACTTTACCGCTTTCACCGTCAGGAACGGTATAGCGGACGGTTACGGCATTGGCATCTGCTTGTGCAATAAATGACACAGATGCATTAGTCGGCAAATCAACATATGCCTGACCGCTTGCTTCACGGGCGGTTGCGTGTTCTGCCTCTGAAGAAGGGGCATTTTTAACAACACCGTTTTTCAGTTCACCTTGTTCTGCCTCATAAGTCGTATAGCCAAGTTCGGCACCATATTGAGAGGCATTGGGCACTGCTGTTTTAATGTTTACCATTTAATATATTCCTTCAAAAATGTCGTAATATTAAGTATTCTTTTGCAAAAAAACTTTTATTAGTCATAATTTTGGCATAAAAGTTCAATATGGTATTGTTTAATTTTGAAAAGAAAATGCCGTCTGAAAATATAGAAATTTTCAGACGGCATCTCAATGCCTTATTAGATTGGGGGTAAAGATTTAAGCCAAACCTTTTTTTCCAGATATCTTTCAATTACCTGTTTATATTCAGATGTATCATTCAATTCAATGATTCATATGGATATTTTCTTCTAGCAAGTACATACTATCTAGAACCTTAATTTACTGCGACTTATCTTTCTGCCATGCTTGGTATGAACGAATGGCTAAAAACAGGCAGACAATCCAAATTATGCCCAAGAAGCCCCAAACACCGGTTGCACCAAACTCATTAAATAACCAAGCCACTGCTCGGCCTTTACGAGAAGCATGTTCAGTGTCGACAACATTTACAGCGTCTCCAAGCGTAATGTACCAGCCCAATACAGGCAACACGATTAGCGCAAGCAGGTTTTGTAGTAGTTTTTTAAGATGTGCATTCATATTGTTTCCTTACAAAACTCCTTTTTTCTCCAGATAGCTTTCGTAATCGCCCAAGTAGTGTTCATATCCGCCTTTGCCATCCAATTCGATGATTTGGGTAGCCAGTGAAGATACAAACTGACGGTCGTGCGATACGAAAATCAGCGTACCGTTGTATTTTTCCAGCGCCATGTTCAGCGATTCGATGCTTTCCATGTCCATGTGGTTGGTCGGTTCGTCCATAACCAAGACATTGGGTTTCAACAGCAACAGTTTGCCATAAAGCATACGGCCTTTTTCACCACCGGAAAGAACCTTCACTTTTTTCACAACATCGTTGCTGCCGAAGAGCAAGCGGCCCAAAGTGCCGCGGATGACTTGTTCGTCATCGCCTTCCTGGCCCCATTGACGCATCCATTCAGTCAAATCCATATCAACGTCGAAGTCGTTTTCATGGTCTTGCGGATAGTAGCCGACACTGGCTTTTTCTGCCCATTTGATGGTGCCTTCGTCCGGCAACAGGCCGTCTGAATATTCGGGGTTGTACGCGCCGGCCAAAAGTTTCAACAGGGTAGATTTACCTGCGCCGTTCGGGCCGATGATGGCAAGGCGTTGACCGGCTTCAAGGATGAAGTTCAGGTTTTTAAACAACTGGGTTTCAAAACGTTTGGCCAGTTTTTCAACTTCCACAGCCTGACGGTGCAACTTGGCTTTTTCATCGGCTTCAAAACGGATATACGGGTTTTGACGGGTAGAAGGCTTGACTTCGACCATCTCCGATTTGATTTTGTCTGCTTGTTTCAGACGGCTGGTTGCCTGACGGGCTTTGGATTTGTTCGCAGAGAAGCGGGCGACGAACTCTTGCAGCTCTTGCAGTTTCTCTTTGGCTTTGGCGTTGTCTTTCAGGGCGCGCTCACGCGATTGGGCGGAAGCGAGCATGTAGTCGTCGTAGTTGCCCGGATAGATGGTGATGGTGTTATAGTCCAAATCCGCCATGTGGGTGCAGACTTCGTTCAAAAAGTGACGGTCGTGCGAAATGATAATCATGGTGGAGTCGTATTGGTTCAACACGCCTTCCAACCAGCGGATGGTATTAATGTCCAAGTTATTGGTCGGTTCGTCTAAGAGCAATACATCTGGCTTGGAGAACAGGGCTTGCGCCAGCAATACGCGCAATTTGAAACCCGGGGCAACTTCTGCCATGGTCGCATTGTGCAAATCTTCGGAAATGCCCACGCCGCTCAACAATTCGGCAGCGCGTGCTTCGGCGGTGTAGCCGTCGTATTCGGCGAACTTAGCTTCCAGTTCGGCGGCTTTCATGTAGTCGTCTTCGGTCGCTTCGGGATTGGCGTAAATCGCGTCGCGTTCGGTCATTGCCGCCCACATTTCGGTGTGCCCCATCATCACCACGTCCAGCACGCGCATGTCTTCGTAGGCAAACTGGTCTTGGCGCAATTTACCCAAACGCACGCCGTTTTCAATCGCGACTTCGCCGGCGGTCTGTTCCAAATCGCCGCCGAGGATTTTCATGAAGGTGGATTTGCCTGAGCCGTTGGCGCCGATCAAGCCGTAACGGTTGCCTTCGCCGAATTTGACGGATACGTTTTCAAACAGCGGCTTTGCGCCGAACTGCATGGTGATGCCGTTGGTAGAAATCATTATTCGTAAAACCTTTATAAATAGAATGTTATAATCGGAGGCGATTGTAGCATATTTTTGCAAAGACCTCAGGATTGAGGCCATGGCAAATGCGCCCAATAATGCGTCCAATTTCGATACAAGATGAAAACAGGCAGCGCTTCACGCAAAGACGCGTTGTAGGCAGCATTTCAGGCCGTCTGAAACGGAGAAACGATATGGAAACGCACAAAATCTATTACGCCGTGATTATTTTGGTATGTGCCGCCTCCATGCTGCTCAGCCCGTTTTTCTATATCCGCCGCACGCGATCTGGCCCTGAATTGCGGCACGCGCCCAGACAGTGGAAACCCATCCTCTTCGCCAACATCATCATGATTGCGGCTTTGTTTGTTTGGTGGAAATGGTTTTAAGGAAAAATAAAAATGAACAAAATCTGGATCAGCACATTACTGCTCGCTTTGACAACTGCGGTTTCCGCCGCGCCTATTTTTGAATGTACCGATTCTGCCGGCCGCAAAGTCTATACCCAAGCCGGCGGCAAAAACTGCAAAGCCAGCAATATCGGCAAACCGTCCGTATATACTTCTGCGCCTGTTTCAACATCGGCAACGCCGATTTCCCCAAGCAAAACCGAACAGGCGGAAGAAGCTGTCGCCCCGATCAATCCGGCTGATGTCGGCGCGGCCAAGCGTGCTTTAGATACCACCAAGAAAAATTTGGAAGAAGGCAAAAAAGTGCGTTACGGCAATGAACGCAACTATGCCCGTTATCTCGAACGGATCAACGGTTTGGAAAAAGCCGTCCGCTCGGCTCAGGAAAACTACGATGCAGCGCAACGCCAACCTGCCTCTCAAGATCCTGTTGCCTATTGATACTTACTACCACACCAGCAAGGCCGTCTGAAATATGATGTTCAGACGGCCTTTTCATCTCTTCAATATAACAAAATCGTCTTTATACCAAACAAAGCATTCTTTCCAGTTTCCAGACGGCCTTGTTAAAGTAAGCGCGTATTAAATTTTGACGGTTGCCATTATGTTGTTACTCAAAACGCCTTCTGTATTGCCGGGTTTCAAACTCAGCCTGGGTTTGACGGTTTTATGCCTGTCGCTTTTGGTGGTTTTGCCGTTTGCCATGATGGCGGCCAAGGCGGCGGAAATCGGCTGGAGCGGATTTTGGAACACGATTACCGAACCCAATGTCTTGGCGGCCGTCTGGCTGAGCTTGCGGATGTCGTTTTATGCGATGTTGACCAATATCGTGTTCGGTACATTGGTTGCCTGGGTATTGGTGCGCTATGAATTTCCGGGCAAAGGATTGGTAAACGCTTTAGTCGATTTGCCGTTTGCGCTGCCGACGGCGGTAACAGGCATTGCGTTGGCAACCCTATACGCCCCAGATGGCTGGATAGGCCGTTTTTTCGAGCCTTTGGGCATCAAAATCGCCTTTACACCTACCGGCATCTGGATTGCGCTGATTGTCGTCAGCCTGCCCTTTATCGTCCGCGCAGTGCAGCCGGTATTGGAAGAATTGTCGGGCGAATATGAAGAAGCGGCGGCAACTTTGGGCGCAAGCCGTTGGACTACGTTCCGCCGTGTCCTTTTGCCTGAAATCACGCCGGCACTTCTGACCGGTGCAGGCATGATGTTTGCCCGCTCTACCGGCGAATACGGCTCGGTCATCTTTATCGCGGGCAATATTCCGATGGTGTCTGAAATCCTACCCTTGATTATTACCGGCAAGCTGGAGCAATACGATGCTCAGGGCGCGTCTGCCGTTGCTCTGTTTATGCTGATGATTTCGTTTGTTATTCTGCTGATTTTAAACATTATGCAATGGACTTTAAGCCGCCGCGCCGGAGCGAGGGTTTAACAAACAACAGGCCGTCTGAAACATTAAGCAAACATTTTTCAGACGGCCCAAACAGATACAAGAATAAATCGAGACTACCCTACCATGAAAACCCATTCCACCAATCCAAATTTGAGCGAACCGCGTTGGCTGCGCGTATTGCTGACCGCTACCGCCTTGGGCTTTCTGCTGCTGATGCTGGTCGTGCCTTTGGTTGCCGTATTCTATGAAGCCTTAAAAGGCGGTTGGGATTTATACCTGCAATCTCTGACCGATCCCGAAGCATGGTCTGCCATCAAATTAACGCTGATTACCGCGCTGATTGTCGTTCCCGTCAATGCCGTATTGGGCGTGGCGATGGCGTGGCTGCTGACCCATTTCGACTTCCGCGGCAAGCAGTTGCTGACCACCCTGCTCGATTTGCCGTTTTCCGTATCGCCCGTGGTGGCCGGTTTGATGTTCGTCTTATTGTTCGGCGCGCACACGGCGTTGGGCGGCTGGCTCGAAGCGCAAGGCATACAGATTATCTTCGCCATCCCCGGCATTATTTTGGCAACCCTGTTCGTTACCTTCCCCTTTGTCGCGCGCGAAATCATTCCTTTAATGCAGGCGCAGGGCGACAGTGAAGAACAAGCCGCGCTGATACTCGGTGCAAACGGCTGGCAGATGTTTTGGCGCGTTACCCTGCCCAACATCAAATGGGCGCTGCTCTACGGCATCATTCTTACCAACGCCCGCGCGATGGGCGAGTTTGGCGCAGTCAGCGTGGTATCGGGGCACATTCGCGGCGAAACCAACACCATCCCGCTTTTGGTCGAAATCTTCTACAACGAATACAACTTCACCGGCGCATTCGCCCTCTCCGGCGTATTGGCACTTTTAGCCTTGGCCACCTTGCTGGTGCAAAACATCATTACCAAATTACAAGATAAAAAACTCGCCGCCGCCGAAAGGAACGCAGCATGAGCATCACTATTCAAAACTTAAACAAACACTTCGGAGCGTTCCACGCGCTGAAAAACATCAACCTCAATGTCCCCACCGGCAAACTCGTTTCCCTGCTCGGCCCTTCCGGCTGCGGCAAAACCACGCTCTTGCGCATTATCGCCGGACTGGAAAACGCCGACGGCGGCCAAATTCTCTTTGACGGCCAAGACGTAACCGCCAAGCATGTGCGCGAGCGCAAAGTCGGTTTCGTGTTCCAACACTACGCCCTCTTCCGCCACATGAACATGTTTGACAACGTTGCTTTCGGTTTGACCGTATTGCCCAAGTCCGAACGCCCGTCCAAAGAACAAATCCGCGCCAAAGTCGAAGAATTGCTCAAACTCGTGCAGCTCTCCCACCTCGCCAAATCCTATCCGCACCAACTCTCCGGCGGCCAACGCCAACGCATCGCCCTTGCCCGTGCCCTCGCCGTCGAACCCAAACTCCTGCTCCTGGACGAACCCTTCGGCGCGCTGGATGCTAAAGTGCGCAAAGAATTACGCACTTGGTTGCGCGACATTCATCACAACCTAGGCGTAACCAGCATTCTGGTCACGCACGACCAAGAAGAAGCCCTTGAAGTTTCCGACGAAATCGTCGTCATGAACCACGGCCAAATCGAACAAACCGGCAGCGCCGAAGCCATTTACCGCAAACCAGAAAACGCCTTCGTTACAGAGTTCCTCGGCGAAACCGATGCATTTGAAGGACGCATCGAAAAAGGCATTTGGCATTACCACGGTTTCGAATGGAAATTGGATGCGCAATACAAATGGCAGGAGCAAACCGCCATCGGCTATATCCGTCCGCACGAATGGCAGCTTGCCACCGAAAACGAAACGCCGATGATTCGTGCCAAAATTGAAAAAATCCACGCCGTCGGAGCATTGACGCATATTTTGGTGAAACACGACAAACAAGACGTGCATATCACGCTGGCAGGCAGCGATGCCGCGCGTTACCAAATCGCCGAAGGCAAAGAATTGAATCTGATTCCGAAACAGGTTTATGTCTTCTCTCAAAACGAGCTGATTGAATATTCGATTTGAGACTAAATCATAAGGCCGTCTGAAAATCTGCTTTCAGACGGCCTTTAATCTTATTTAAACCTGCCAATCAATCGGCTCTAAACCATGTGCCTGCAAATAAGCGTTTGCCTGCGAAAAATGTTTGCAGCCGAAAAAGCCGCGATATGCCGACAAAGGCGAAGGATGCGGCGCGGTCAGCACCAAATGACGGTTGCGGTCGATAAACGCGCCTTTTTTCTGCGCATGGCTGCCCCACAACATAAAGACCAAATGCTCGCGTTCCTTATCCAATTGTCGGATGACTTCATCGGTAAACACCTCCCAGCCAAAAGTCGCATGGGAATGCGCCGCACCGGCACGGACAGTCAACACCGTGTTCAATAGCAACACGCCCTGTTCCGCCCAATGCTGCAAATAGCCGTGTTGCGGAATCTGAAAACCTTCAATATCCGTCGCCAACTCTTTATAAATATTGACCAGCGACGGCGGCACCGCAATTTCAGGTTGCACGGAAAACGCCAAACCATGCGCCTGCCCCGCACCGTGATACGGGTCTTGCCCCAAAATCACTACTTTTACATTTCCGAATTCAGTCGTCCGAAAGGCATTGAATACATCGCGCTCAGGCGGATAAACGGTTATCCCCGCCTGCCTTTCGTGGCGAACCTTCTCCAAAATCGTTTGAAAATACGCCTTTTCTTTTTCCGCACCAATCGCCTCGTGCCAAGTCTGCATTATTTGCCGCTCCGTATTTGAATGGGCTTATTATAAAGGATATGCCGCATAACGATATGGTTTGTTGCTGCCGCCGGCCTGAAGATTATCGACAGCAACAAGCCTAAAGCGTCATAATAGCATTCTGAATCAGGCCGTCTGAAAACCCGATACGGCTTTTCAGACGGCCTTTTTATATCGTTCGATTTTTATATGAATACACAAACCATCCAAACCTATCTTGTCGGCGGCGCCGTCCGCGACCATCTGTTAGGCCTGCCCGTCAAAGACCGCGATTGGGTAGTCGTCGGTGCAGATGCGCAAACCATGTTGGCTCAGGGTTATCAGCCGGTTGGCAAGGATTTCCCTGTCTTTCTCCATCCGGACAGCCACGAAGAATACGCCCTCGCCCGTACCGAACGCAAAACCGCCAAAGGCTATGCCGGATTCAGCTTTCACGCCGATAAAGACGTTACGCTGGAACAAGACCTGATGCGCCGCGACCTGACCATCAATGCCATGGCCCAGGATTCAGACGGCACGATCATCGATCCCTTTGGCGGACAACAAGATTTAGCAGCCGGCATCCTGCGCCACGTTTCGCCCGCCTTTGCCGAAGACCCCGTGCGGATTTTGCGTATCGCCCGTTTTGCCGCGCGTTATGGGTTTCAAATTGCCGATGAAACCATGTCGCTGATGCGGCAAATGGTAGAAAACGGCGAAGCGGATGCCTTGGTTGCCGAACGCGTCTGGCAAGAATTGGCCAAAGGTTTGATGGAGAAAAACCCGCGCAAAATGATTGAAGTTTTACGCGAATGCGGCGCACTCAAAGTCTTGCTGCCCGAGCTTGACGCCCTTTTCGGCGTACCGCAACGCGCCGACTATCATCCCGAAATCGACAGCGGTATCCATACGCTGATGGTTGTACAACGGGCCGCCGAAATGAATCTATCCCTTGCCGAACGCTATGCCGCCCTATTACACGACTTAGGCAAGGCAAAAACACCGGCCGATATCCTGCCGAAACACTACGAACACGACATCAATGGTGTCGAACCCGTCCGCGAAGTCAATCAACGCCTGCGCGCGCCCAAACACTGCGCCGAGCTTGCCGAACTCGTCTGCCGCTGGCACATCATGCTCCATCAAGTCGGGCAGTTCAAAAGCAAAACCATTTTGAAGGTTTTGAAAAAAACCGATGCATTCCGCCGCCCAGAACGTTTTCAGACGGCCTTAAACGTCTGCGTGGCCGACAAACAAGGCCGTCTGAACTTTGAAGACACCCCCTATCCGCAACGCGAACACTGGCTGGCCTTACTTGAGGCCGCCAACCAAGTAGATGCAGGCAAAATCGCCGCCGAGTGCCGCGCACAAGGCAAGGCCCATTTAATTGCCGAACACATCGATCATGCCCGCTTGGCACAAATTACACCGCTGCAAAAAGCGTATCAGGCGGACAAATTAGGAGGCTATTGATGACATCTTCTCGTTATAAAATCAATCAAACACCAAGCAAAATTACCTTGTCAGCAAAAATTATACGAAACCGACGCAGACTTCTATTAACTTGTAGAGACCTTGTAATCTTACTATTAATATTGGCAAACATTCCAAATTTAAACTTTGAATCAGCATTTAATATCATAATCCTTATATTTTTGGGTCTGCTTTTTTGCCAAGGTGTTTATGACTTACTGTGGCAACTTTTTGGACAAGAACATATTCATGTTCAAAATGGGATACTTTCACATCAATTCACGCTATTTGGATTGGGAAAAGGTAAAAAATTTTCACTCGTAGAAATATCTCAATGGCAGCCACATGAGAACTATGCAAATACAGAAAACACTAAAATCACACTACGTAATTATTTGAGCCAGAGAAGAAATAAATCCACCATCTCCAGCCCCTTACGAAAACCAAATAGCAAACAAGGCGCATGGTCATTTGTTTATCATGGGGAAACCATACACATCGGTGAATTTTTTTATAGCGAAGATTGCCAAGCAATTAACTCGAAATTAAACAGCTTAATGACAAAAAAAGCCAAAACAGAGACACTTTTCAAACCAGAAAACGACCTTTAAAACAATTACCACAATATCCGCTATAATCCGCATCTTGACCATCTTATTTCAACAATAAAAATCATGACCATCCAGACCGATTTACTTCACGAAAAAATCAGCAATGAAGATTATCAACGCCTTATTGTCAAACATAGCGAATCTTTCAGCGACGGCGAAATCCGCCTATTGAATGAGATTTTGGAGAAATTTGAATTCGATGTCGTACAGGAACAAGCATTGGCGCAAGCGGTGATGCAGCAGGTGCGCTTTGACCCCAACGCCTACCATATCGACAGCGACGACGAAGACACCACAGGCATCTGCCCCCACTGCATCAATCCGCCCATGCCGCCCCTGCGCGATTATTTGGTTTGGCGCGAAACACGCGGTTAGGAATTTTCCTAATCGATTTTGATAAGTTACTAACCATTCGCTATCGAATAAGGCCGTCTGAACAGGTTTCATCGTTACATTTGTTCAGACGGCCTTTTGTAAATAAATATTCACAATTAGGATAAATCAGTATAATCTGCGCCGTTTGAATTTTCTTCGGAGCTTTTATGAATCAGCTTAAAACGGCGATAGCCGGTGCGCAGATTTTGTTTGTCGCATTCGGTGCCATGGTGCTTGTGCCGCTTCTGACGGGACTGAACCCGGCTTTGGCATTATTGGGCGCAGGCTTGGGCACGTTGTTGTTCCAATTGGTTACCAAACGTAAAGTGCCGATTTTCCTCGGCTCTTCTTTTGCCTTTATTGCACCGATTATCTACTCCATCGGCGAATGGGGCCTGCCTTCTACCATGTTCGGCCTGTTTGCGGCCGGCTTCATGTACTTTGTTTTTGCCGCATTGATCAGATGGCGTGGTCTGGATGCGGTACACAAACTGTTGCCGCCCGTGGTTATCGGCCCGGTGATTATGGTAATCGGCTTGTCCGTGGCCGCTGCAGCCAGCAGCATGGCCATGGGTCAATCAGGCGGCAAGCAGGTCATCGACTATATCGACTCGCTGATTCTGTCCGGCTTTACCTTTGCGGTAACCGTCATCGTTTCTGTCTTCGGCAGCAAAATGATGAAGCTGATTCCAATTCTGATCGGCGTGGCTTCCGGCTATGTGTTGGCTTTAATCATGGGCTTGGTCGACACCGGCACCATCATCAACGCTCCTTGGTTTGCCGTTCCTCATTTTGAAACGCCTCAAGTCAACTGGCAGGCTGCCCTGTTTATGCTGCCCGTTGCCATCGCCCCGGCCATTGAACACATCGGCGGCATTATGGCCATCGGTAATGTAACCGGCAAAAACTACACCAAAGACCCGGGCTTGGACAAAACCCTCGCCGGCGACGGCTTGGGCGTCTGCGTGGCCGGTTTGATCGGCGGCCCACCTGTAACCACTTACGGCGAAGTGACCGGTGCGGTGATGATTACCAAAAACAGCAACCCCGTCATCATGACCTGGGCGGCAATTTTTGCGATTTGCATGGCATTTTTCGGTAAATTTAACGCGTTTTTGGCTTCGATCCCTATGCCGGTTATGGGCGGCATTATGTTGCTGCTGTTCGGTACTATCGCCTCTTTGGGCATCAAAACATTGATTGATGCAAAAGTCGATTTGATGCAGCCGAAAAATCTGGTTATTGTCAGCTCCGTATTGACGACCGGCATTGGCGGCATGATTATCAAAGTAGGTACTTTGAGCTTCGCCGGTGTAGGTTTATGTGCCGTATTGGCCATTATCCTGAACTGTGTTTTGCCCAATACAAAATCAGAAGAAGCATAAATAGCTTGTTCATAAACTCAAAGGCCGTCTGAAAATAAGATTTCAGACGGCCTTTTGATCATTACGCTTTATAATACAATGAAAAAATGCCGGAGACTCAATCATCTCCGGCATTTTTGAATAAGGTGGCGAGCCGAACCCCCGGCACTGGCTCATCAGAGTGGGCTGCTGGCTTCCGCCCCTGACCCGGTGTTCCGAATTACCATGCGGGGAGACCCGCCGTAGAAAAAACGCATTATAGCGGTTTTACAGAAAAACTCAAGCGATAAAATCTGTCAGGCCGTCTGAAAACCATCTGCATGACAAGATTGTAAACAATATTAACTAGTTGAAAATCATTCCCATTGAAATGTTTATTGTCTTTTGCATTGAAAAATATCGAAAATTACACTACATTAACACATCACGCCATCAAGAAGAAATCGTATTTTTCAGACGGCCTTTAATATAAAAACATTATACCTATCAACGGAACTCAACCATGACCACGACTACCGCCCCGCAGCGTATTCGGGAAATTCCCTACAACTATACTTCCTACACCGACCGCGAAATCATCATCCGACTTTTAGGCGACGAAGCCTGGCAAATCCTGCAAGACCTGCGAGGCCAACGTAAAACAGGACGTTCGGCGCGGATGTTGTTTGAAGTATTGGGCGATATTTGGGTGGTCGTGCGCAATCCGTATCTGGTCGATGATTTGCTGGAACACCCGAAACGCCGCGCCGCGCTGGTACGGGAAATGCGCCACCGGTTGAACGAAATCCGCAAACGCCGCGACGACAATCCGCAAGTCGATGTATTGGTTGCGGCGGCGGAAAAGGCGGTCGAGCGTTTTGATAGTAGTTTTGATGAAACCAGCAAAAAACGTCATAAGATTTTGGAGCGTTTGAGCAAAATCACCAAGCCGCACAATATTATGTTTGACGGGCTGGCGCGGGTAACGCACGTTACCGATGCGACCGACTGGCGCGTCGAATATCCGTTTGTCGTCGTCAATCCTGACACGGAGGCGGAAGTCGCGCCTTTAGTGCGCGCCTTAATCGAGCTGGATTTGGTCATTATTCCGCGCGGCGGCGGTACGGGTTATACCGGCGGTGCCGTGCCTTTGGATGCAAATAGTGCGGTCATCAATACGGAAAAGCTGGACAAGCATCGCGGCGTGGAATTTGTCAAACTGGCGGGCTTGGACGGCAAGCATCCGATTATCCATTGCGGCGCGGGCGTGGTAACGCGGCGGGTAGAAGAAACTGCACATCAGGCGGGTTTGGTGTTCGCCGTCGATCCGACTTCTGCCGACGCGTCCTGCGTGGGCGGCAATGTGGCGATGAACGCGGGCGGCAAAAAAGCCGTGCTGTGGGGTACTGCCTTGGACAACCTCGCCTACTGGCAGATGGTCAACCCGCAGGGCGAATGGCTGCGCATCGAGCGCGTGCGCCACAATTTCGGCAAAATCCACGACGAAGAAACCGCCGTGTTCGACGTTCACACGCTGGATTCAGACGGCCTCAATATCGTTAAGACCGAACGCTTGGAAATCCCCGGCCACAAATTCCGCAAAGTCGGTTTGGGCAAAGACGTTACCGACAAATTCTTGAGCGGCCTGCCCGGCGTGCAGAAAGAAGGTACGGACGGCATCATCACCAGCGTCGCCTTCGTGTTGCACAAAATGCCGAAATACACGCGCACCGTGTGTATGGAGTTTTTCGGCACAGTCGCCACCGCCACGCCGTCCATCGTCGAAATCCGCGACTTCCTGCTCGCTCACGACAGCGTGCGGCTGGCGGGTTTGGAGCATTTGGACTGGCGTTATGTCCGCGCCGTCGGCTACGCCACCAAAGCGGCAGGTAAAGGGCGGCCGAAAATGGTCTTGCTGGCGGACGTGGTTTCAGACGACGAAGCCGCCGTACAGGCAGCCGCCGAACACATCTGCGAACTTGCCCGCGCCCGCGACGGCGAAGGCTTTATCGCCGTGTCGCCCGAAGCGCGCAAAACCTTCTGGCTCGACCGCAGCCGCACCGCCGCCATCGCCAAACACACCAACGCCTTTAAAATCAACGAAGACGTAGTGATTCCGCTGGAGCGGCTGGGTGAGTATTCGGACGGCATCGAACGCATCAACATCGAGCTTTCCATCCAAAACAAACTCAAACTCTGTGCTGAATTAGAGCAATATCTGTCTGGCAAACTCCCCATCGACAAAATGGGCACGGACCTGCCGACCGCCGAACTTTTGGGCGAACGCGGCAAACACGCCCTTGCCCATGTTTCCGCCGTTAAAGAGCGTTGGGACTGGTTGCTCGCCAATCTCGATACGCCGCTTGTCGACTACAAAGCCCGCTACGGCGCAGCCGTCCATGCCGCGCCCGAAGCCAAAGACGACGAGAGCTGTTTCACCGCCTTCCGCGACTTCCGCCTGCGCGTGTCCGTCAAAGACGACGTAATGAAACCGCTCGCCGAAATCTTCAGCGGCAAAACCGACACCAAAATCATCGAAGGTTTGGGTAAAATCCACGCCAAAACCGTGCGCGGACGTGTCTTCGTCGCCCTGCACATGCACGCCGGCGACGGCAACGTCCACACCAACATCCCCGTCAATTCCGACGACGCCCAAATGCTTCAGACGGCCTACCGTTCGGTCGAGCGCATCATGAAACTCGCCCGCTCGCTCGGCGGCGTGATTTCGGGCGAACACGGCATCGGCATCACCAAGCTCGAATTTCTGACCGATGAAGATTTGCAGCCGTTTTGGGACTACAAAAACCAAGTCGATCCCAAGCACACCTTCAACCGTCACAAACTGATGAAAGGCTCGGACTTACGCAACGCCTACACGCCGTCTTTCGAGCTGTTGGGCGCGGAATCGCTGATTATGGAAAAATCAGACCTCGGCACCATTGCCGATTCCATCAAAGACTGCCTGCGCTGCGGCAAATGCAAACCCGTCTGCTCCACCCACGTTCCGCGCGCCAACCTGCTGTACAGCCCGCGCAACAAAATCCTCGGCGTGGGGCTGTTGACCGAAGCTTTCCTGTACGAAGAACAAACCCGCCGCGGTGTTTCCATCAAACACTTCGAAGAACTCATGGACATCGGCGACCACTGCACCGTGTGCCACCGATGCGTCAAACCCTGCCCGGTCAACATCGACTTTGGCGACGTAACCGTAGCCATCCGCAACTATCTTGCCGATTCCGGCCACAAACGCTTTGCACCTGCCGCATCGATGGGCATGGCATTTTTGAACGCCACCGGCCCGAAAACCATCAAAGCCCTTCGCGCCGCCATGATACAGACCGGCTTCCCAGCGCAAAACTTTGCCTACAAAATCGGCAAGCTTCTACCCGTCGGCACCAAAAAACAAAAAGCTGAACCCAAAGCCACGGTCGGTACTGCCCCGGTTAAAGAACAAATCATCCACTTCATCAACCGTCCTTTGCCCAAAAGCGTGCCCGCCAAAACACCGCGCTCCATGCTCGGCATCGAAGACGACAAAAGCATCCCCATCATCCGCAACCCCGCCGCGCCCGAAGATGCCGAAGCCGTGTTCTACTTCCCCGGCTGCGGTTCCGAGCGTTTGTTCAGCCAAATCGGACTCGCCGTCCAAGCCATGCTCTGGCACGTCGGCGTACAAACCGTCCTGCCGCCCGGCTATATGTGTTGCGGCTATCCGCAGGACGCGGGCGGAAACAAGGCAAAAGCCGAGCAAATGAGCACCAACAACCGCGTCGCCTTCCACCGCATGGCGAACACCCTCAACTACCTCGACATCAAAACCGTCGTCGTCAGTTGCGGCACCTGCTACGACCAGCTCGAAAAATACCGCTTCGAAGAAATCTTCCCCGGCTGCCGCATCATCGACATCCACGAATACCTGCTCGAAAAAGGCGTGAAACTGAACGGCGTGAAAGGTCAGCAATACCTCTACCACGACCCCTGCCACACGCCCATCAAAACCATGAACGCCACCCAAATGGCCAGTGGCCTCATGGGGCAGAAAGTCGTCTTAAGCGACCGCTGCTGCGGCGAATCCGGCATGTTCGCCGTCAAACGCCCCGACATCGCCACCCAGGTCAAATTCCGCAAACAGGAAGAAATCGAGAAAAACCTCAAAGAGCTGCCGCAGGGCGAACCCGTCAAAATGCTCACCTCCTGCCCCGCCTGCCTGCAAGGCCTAAGCCGCTACGCCGACGACAACGACATGCCCGCCGACTACATCGTCATCGAAATGGCGAAACACATCCTCGGCGAAAACTGGCTGGACGAGTTTGTGAAAAAAGCCAACAACGGCGGCGTGGAGAAAGTGTTGCTTTAAAACTTAGGCAATAACTTATAGTTGTACAAAGAGGCCAGTTATGTCTACTCATAACTACTGTCAATCCCTGCACCCTAGTTTTCCCTTTTTTCCTGCTTTATTTTAATCTTTTTTATAATGCACAAACCTTAAATTCTCTAAAGTAAGGATTTAATTTACTAAATAATTTTGTTTTATTTGCTATTATCCTTAACAATCACTATTGAAATGCGCGCCGATGTTTTGCCGCCTTGCGTATGCAGCTTGGGCAACGGCGAGGCTGCATTCGAGCAGGTTGCGGTTTTCGTATTCGGACGCGGTGTGCGGCTCGGCTTGGTTTTGTTTCCAAAACTGCAGTTGGGCGATGGCGCGGCGTAGGTTGGTATCGTTGCGTATGATGCCCAGATGGCGTTGGTTGAACGCTTGCAGGGTGGGGCGGCTGAATACGTTTTGGAGACCGTCTGAAAAGATGTCTGT
This sequence comes from Neisseria sp. P0022.S010, assembly GCF_051956635.1. Taxonomy (NCBI): domain Bacteria; kingdom Pseudomonadati; phylum Pseudomonadota; class Betaproteobacteria; order Neisseriales; family Neisseriaceae; genus Neisseria; species Neisseria sp. P0022.S010. The sequence continues at coordinate 22,480 of NZ_JBQCXF010000020.1, forward strand.
TTCGGCGGAGGGGCTTTCAGACGGCCTTGGGGACGGTGCGGTTTGGAATGCTTGTCCGTCCGCAATGGTTTGGGCGGCAAGCCTGGCAGTCGCGACGCATTCGAGCAGGGAGTTGCTGGCGAGGCGGTTGGCGCCGTGCAGCCCTGTGCAGGCGGTTTCGCCTAAGGCGTAGAGCTGCGGCAGGGAGGTTCTGCCGCTGGGGTCGGTTTGGATGCCGCCGCAGGTGTAGTGTTGCACGGGGCGGACGGGGATGGCTTGGTGCGTGATGTCCAAGCCGCATTGGGATAGGCAGTGCCGATGGATGGAGGGGAAATGCCGGCGGACGAACTCTGCGGGTTGGCGGCTGATGTCGAGTGAGACGAAGTCTTGCGTTTGTTTGGCGATTTCGGCGGCGATGGCGCGGGCAACGATGTCGCGCGGCGCAAGTTCGGCGCGGCGGTCGTAATGCGGCATAAACCGTTCGCCCGCTTGGTTGGTCAGAATGCCGCCTTCGCCACGCACGGCTTCGGAAATCAGGAAGGTACGGCCGTTTTCAGACGGCCTTGCCAAGCCTGTGGGGTGGAATTGGATAAATTCGAGGTTTTCGACTGCGCAGCCTGCGCGTATCGCCATAGCGATGGCGTCGCCCGTGCATTCGGGCGGCGTGGTGGTGGCGGAGTAAATCTGCCCGAGGCCGCCGCCTGCGAGTATAGTATAGCGGGCGCGGATGCGGTAGGTTTCTTGCGTTCGACAGTCGAGGACGGTCAGCCCGCACGCTGCGCCCGATTCGGTTTGAACATCCAACGCCATCTGCCGCTCGCAAACGCGGATGTTCGGGCGGCGGCGTATTTGGGCAATCAGGCTCTGCATGACTGCTTCGCCCGTGTAGTCGGCGACGTGGGCGATTCGGCGGCAGGTGTGCCCGCCTTCGCGCGTCAGGTGCAAGTCATTATGATTCCGGTCGAACGCCACGCCCTGCGCCAGCAGCCATTCGATTGCCGGTTTGCCCTGCGACAGGATGGTGCGGACGGCAGCTTCGTCGCACAAACCTGCACCCGCTTCCAAAGTATCGGCGACGTGTTTTTCGATGTCGTCTTCTCCCGACCACGCCGCCGCAATCCCTCCTTGCGCATGACGGCTTGCGGTGTCGTCCAGCCGGTTTTTGCACAAAATGACGATGCGGAACGATTCAGGCAGCGACAGGGCGAGCGTCAGTGCCGCCAGCCCATTTCCGGCAATCAATACGTCGCAATCCGTTTGCATGGTGTTGTCCTTGTTTGAGGGGTCGTCTGAAACGGCAATATGGACGGCAAATCAGGCGGGGCCCACGCCGTTGAACACATCTTTTTTCTTCAGCCCTGCCGCGAAGTCAAGCATACGCTGCAAAGGCAGTTTGGCGGCTTCGCCCAGCTTTCTGTCCAACAGGATTTCGTTGTGTACGCTTGTCAGGGCGTATTTGATGCCGCCCAGCGAATTCATTGCCATCCACGGGCAGAACGCGCAGCTTTTGCAGCTTCCGCCGTTGCCCGCCGTCGGGGCGGCGATAAATTCTTTGTCGGGTGCCTGCTTTTGCATTTCGTGCAGGATGCCCAAATCGGTCGCCACGATGAATTTTTTTTCAGGGCGCGATACGGCGGCTTTCAGCAGCTTGCTGGTCGAGCCGACCACGTCGCCCAGTTCGATGACGCTTTGCGGTGATTCGGGATGAACCAGCACCACCGCGTCGGGATGCTCCGCCTTCAACGCCGCCAGCTCTTGCCCTTTGAATTCGTTGTGAACGATGCACGAACCCTGCCACAGCAGCATATCCGTGCCTGTTTCGCGGCGGATGTAGTCGCCGAGGTGGCGGTCTGGCCCCCAAATCAGTTTCTCGCCGCGCGATTTCAGATACGACACGATTTCCAACGCCACCGAAGACGTTACCACCCAGTCGGCACGTGCTTTCACGGCGGCGGAAGTGTTGGCGTATACCACCACCGTACGGTCGGGGTGTTGGTCGCAAAAAGCTGAAAACGCTTCTTCCGGACACCCCAAATCCAAAGAACATTCCGCTTCCAAATCAGGCATCAGCACCGTTTTTTCAGGGCAGAGGATTTTCGCGCTCTCGCCCATGAAGCGCACACCCGCCACCACCAGCGTACCGGCTTCGTGTTCCGCACCGAAGCGCGCCATTTCCAGCGAATCGCCCACGCATCCGCCTGTTTCCAAAGCCAAATCCTGAATCAGCGGATCGACGTAATAATGCGCCACCAAGACCGCATTTTTCTCCTTCAACAAAGCCTTGATTTCGTCTTTCAGACGGCCTGCTGTTTCTCGGTCGGGCGTGTCGGCAACCTTCGCCCATGCCTGACGGATTTGGCAGGCGGAAGTCGGCGTTTGGATGAGTGGCATATCGTAATCGAACGAGCGGCGGGCGGCGGTTTGCATGATGTTTCCTTGTAGCTGGTTTTTCAGACGGCATGAAGGTGTTTGCCGTTTATATTTTGAAATAGTTTTATATTATGCTCAACTTGAGTATAATATGCAAGGTCGTCTGAAAACCGCTTTGGTTTACAATAAGGTTTTCTCTTGAATGAAAGCCACGCATGGATGCCTATCCTGAAACAGCAGCCAATACGCAAAGTATCGTCGAGCTGGTTCCTGTACTGATCGCCATTACAAACGGCAGCTTGAGGGTTTTGACAGTTGCCAAAGGAGAGCTATTACCCAATGGCCTGCTTGCACCGCTTCGCCACTCTCTGCAAGCAGGAGTCAGAATGTGGGTCGCCAAGCAGACATCTCAGCCTATGGGCTATGTAGAACAGCTTTACACCTTTGTCGATACGCGCCGCCAAAACGAGCAAGGCATGCCTGTCTTGTACGTCAGCTATCTGGGGCTGGTGCGTGAGGCGGCCGACAACATCCTGCATCCTGATGCGAAATGGCAGGACTGCTACTGCTATTTTCCGTGGGAAGATTTGCGTACCGACGGCGGACAGCGCGATAGCATCGTCAGCCGCCTGCGCATTTGGGCAAACTCGGCGGATACGGAGGAAGTGCGCCAAAAGCGGCTCAAGCGCATTCATTTGTGCTGGGGGGTCGAGCCGGAAAACTGGTCGGAAGAATACGTTTTGCAACGCTATGAAATGCTGTATGAAAGCGGCCTGATAGCGGAAGCCGCCGAGCCGCAGGCAAACTTCGACTTCGCGCTCACGGGGCAGGCCATGCGCCACGACCACCGCCGCGTACTGGCGACCGCCCTGTCCCGCCTGCGCGCCAAAATCAAATACCGCCCCGTGATTTTCGAACTGATGCCGCCCGAATTCACGCTGCTGCAACTGCAAAACAGCGTCGAAGCCATCAGCGGCAGATTGCTGCACAAGCAAAACTTCCGCCGCCAGATTCAGCAGCAAAACCTCATCGAGCCGTCGGATACCGGAGTATCGGGCAGCAAAGGCCGTCCCGCGCAGCTTTACCGTTTCCGCGACGACGTCCTGCCCGACAGGCTGATTTCGGACATCGGACTGCCGCTGGGCAGCCGTTAGCCCGTTTTCAGACGACCTATAGTGGATTAACAAAAATCAGGACAAGGCGACGAAGCCGCAGACAGTACAGATAGTACGGAACCGATTCACTTGGTGCTTGAACACCTTACCAGGAACTATGGAAGTTTTAAAAAAGATTGGCACCACAGGCAACTCAGCCACAGGCAAACTTTTTCCAGATTTACCTCGCACAAATAAGGGATGGACTGAAAAAACACAAGTGCAATTCAAGCTTGAAGGCCAAGGAAAACCACATGTGAATAAAGGAAAAGGGGTAGTCAATACAGGGCTGGGGAAATCTGGCGGCAAAGAAGCTTTTGAGAAACAGATTATTCATTTTGAAAAAATTGGAGATATAAAATGAGCTATTTAAATTTAGATGATGATATGTATTTGGTTTATGATTTTAAAAAAGATATGAAAAATAGAAAAAAGAAGGAGCATATTGAAGATACAAGATTACTGTCATTGAATGACGAAAGTATCTTTGGCATCAAAAAAGACAAAGGATTGTTTGCGTCGGATGAATGGTGGGCTAATATTGATTCCGGACAGATTATCACCAGAAGCGTTTCCGGAGTAATATCGTCAATATATGAGGCAGGAATGGAAAGAAGAAACATACCGAATAGTTTTAGTTTTATAGATGGTGAAGGCATCGTAAGGAATGAAAGTATGTATATGATGAATAAATCCGACAGACATTTATTTTGTGAAGGGAAAAAAATTGCTATTTTTTACGCGTATGACGAATTAAAAATATCAAAACAAAGAAAAGGAGACGTAATTGATTTGGAAAACAACTATGTTGAGCAAGTCATTGAAATGGCAATTTCAAAATAATCAGATGACGCCGGAGAGAATTGTTCTCTTTGAGCTAAGGCGAGGCAACGCCGTACTGGTTTTTGTTAATCCACTATAAAATGAAGTTTTACCCCATCGGTGCAACATCCATCTTTTTCAACAAAGGAAACCCCATGTCGTCTGAAAACACCCTCTTCCCCCTGCCCGACACCCTGTTGCGCCCCATGGTGGAACAAGCCTTGAGCGAAGATTTGGGTAGGCGTAGCGACATTACGTCCGCCGCCGTTATCGCCCCCGATAAAACCGCCAAACTCTCCCTTGTCAGCCGCGAAGACGGCGTTATCGCCGGCATGGACTTGGCGCGTCTTGCATTTACAATTAAGGATCCCCTCGTCAACTTCCAAGCCGAAATCCACGACGGACAAACCGTTAGCGCAGGTCAGACGCTGGCCGCCGTCGAAGGCAACGCCCGCGCCCTGCTCGCCGCCGAACGTACCGCGCTCAACTACCTCACGCACTTGAGCGGCATCGCCACCGCCACCGCGCGTGCCGTTGCCGAGGTCGCCGAATACGGTACAGACATCGTATGCAGCCGCAAAACCATCCCCCTGCTGCGCGTGCTGCAAAAATACGCCGTCAGGGCGGGCGGCGGCAAGAACCACCGCATGGGTTTATACGACGCCGTACTCATCAAAGACAACCACCTCGCCTATTGCGACAGCATCGCCCAAGCCGTTCGGCAGGCAAAACAGGCGGTCGGACCGTTGACTTGCGTAGAAATCGAAGTGGACACGTTGGCACAACTGGACAAAGCCATCGAGGCGGGCGCGGAACGGATTTTGCTGGACAACATGGACGACGAAACCCTGGAAGAAGCGGCAAACCGCTGCCACACGCAAACCGCCCCCACACACACCATCTATTGCGAAGCATCGGGCGGCATCGGCTTCGACCGCCTGAAGCGAGTGGCACAAACCGGCGTGGACGGCATCGCCCTCGGCTATCTGACCCACAGTAGCCGCTCGTTGGACATAGGCTTGGATTTCGTGGCTTAAGTTTGAGTTGGCTATAAAGCAAAAGACAGGGTACTGCACTATCAAGTAAATTATATTTCTTGATACATATCCCAATTATTCAGGTTAAGATCTTTGCAAAAATTCCCTAAATTCCCATCAAGACATTTGGGGATGTGAAGGATTTTGCAAGAATTCCTTTATTACTAAGCAAAATGGATAACTTGTAGGAAATAAAAAATCCTCTTTCCCAAAAGGAAAGAGGATTTTTCAAGCTTGCCTAATTGCTTATTTCTTTTCTTTAGGCATTTGGGATACCAATGACAAGTTAACATCCAAGCCTTCGATTTGGAAGTGTGGAC
>NZ_JBQCXF010000021.1:0-27222 GCF_051956635.1 Neisseria sp. P0022.S010
GATTGCCGCCCTTTAACGGCCCAATAGTGGGCAAACGGGCGGAAAGTGCGTATTATAACGGTTATTACCTTACAGGGATATTGAATATTATGGAAAAATTCAGCAACATTGCGCAATTGAAAGACAGTGGTTTGAAAGTTACAGGTCCGCGTTTGAAAATTTTGGACTTGTTTGAAACTCATGCCGAGGAGCATTTGAGTGCGGAAGATGTATACCGCATCCTGTTGGAAGAGGGCGTGGAAATCGGCGTGGCGACGATTTACCGTGTGCTGACCCAGTTTGAACAGGCCGGCATTTTGCAACGTCACCATTTTGAAACCGGCAAAGCGGTTTACGAATTGGACAAAGGCGACCACCACGACCACATCGTCTGCGTGAAATGCGGTGAAGTAACCGAATTCCACAATCCGGAAATCGAAGCGCTGCAAGACAAAATCGCCGAAGAAAACGGTTACCGCATCGTCGACCACGCGCTGTATATGTACGGCGTATGCGGCGATTGTCAAACCAAAACCAAACGTTAATCAGTTGGTATGTTGATTTTTCAGACGGCCTTGGGCATTTTCAGCTTGAGGCCGTCTGAAACTTTATGGGCTTTGCGATGAAGATTCCTTTACTTGCGCCACAGGATTATCGTTTCCCCGACCCGTCTTACGCTTTGGCAGAATGCGACGGCTTGGTCGGCGTCAGCGGCGATTTGGATACGGGGCGGCTGTTGTCGGCGTATGGGCAGGGGATTTTTCCGTGGTTTAGCCGCGACGGTTGGTTTTTCTGGTATGCGGTTGCTCCGCGAGCCGTGATTGTGCCGGAAAGCCTGCATATCGGCCGTTCGCTCGCCAAAACTTTGCGCCACAAGCCGTATCGGGTAACGGTCAACCGCTGTTTTGAAAAAGTGATTGCCCATTGTGCCGATGTGCCGCGTCCGGAACAGGACGGAACGTGGATAGAGCCTGCGTTTCAGACGGCCTATTTGAAGCTGCATCATCAGGGGCATGCGCATTCGTTTGAATGTTGGCTGCCGGATGAGCAAGGCAAAATGCAGTTGGCTGGCGGATTTTACGGCGTGCAAATCGGCTGCGTGTTTTATGGCGAGTCGATGTTTGCTTTGCGTCCCGATGCGTCCAAGATTGCATTTGCCTGCGCCGTCCCGTTTTTGGCGGATTTGGGCGTTGCGCTGATAGACTGTCAGCAGGATACCGAACATATGCGCCGTTTCGGTTCGCAGTTAATGGATTTTGCCGACTTTCAGACGGCCTTGAAGGATTGGAACGCGAAACCGTTAAAGCGGAATATCGAATGCGGTGTGGTGGCTGAAAATCTGTTGCAAAAGATTGGCGATAATTGATTTATCGGCACGGCGTGTGTCGGCAGAATCGACAGCTTGCATATCGTAGCTGGAAAATTAGTTAGAAAATAAATGCTATTCCATTCACTTGAACAGGCCGTCTGAAAATCTTGGCTTAGCCGAAATCCGGCCGTGTAACGCTCGGCGCTAATCATGTTAATAGCTGACGAAATCGCTTTTACATGGCAAAATAACGAGTTAAATATTTGTAATAGGGTGGCCTGAAAAGATTTCAGACGGCCCTGATCTCTTGAAGGAATCAACATGTCTTTGCAAAACATCATTGAAACGGCTTTTGAAAACCGTGCCGAAATCAATCCGAATACCGTTACCCCAGAAGTGCGTGAAGCGGTTTTGGAAACCATTCATCAACTCGACTCTGGCAAACTGCGCGTTGCCGAGCGTTTGGGCGTGGGCGAATGGAAAGTTAACGAATGGGCGAAAAAAGCCGTATTGCTGTCTTTCCGCATTCAGGACAATGAAATCCTCAACGACGGCGTGAACAAATACTTCGACAAAGTGCCGACCAAGTTTGCCGACTGGTCGGAAGACGAATTCCGCAGCGCAGGCTTCCGCGCAGTTCCGGGTGCGGTTGCCCGCCGCGGCAGCTTTGTGGCGAAAAATGTCGTGTTGATGCCTTCTTATGTCAACATCGGCGCATACGTTGACGAAGGTGCGATGGTCGATACTTGGGCGACTGTCGGATCTTGCGCGCAAATCGGTAAAAACGTGCACTTGAGCGGCGGCGTCGGCATCGGCGGCGTACTCGAGCCTCTGCAAGCCAGCCCGACCATTATTGAAGACAACTGCTTCATCGGTGCGCGTTCTGAAATCGTCGAAGGCGTGATTGTCGAAGAAGGCAGCGTGATTTCTATGGGCGTGTTCATCGGTCAATCCACTAAAATCTTTGACCGTACTACCGGCGAAATCTATCAAGGCCGCGTACCGGCTGGCTCTGTTGTCGTATCCGGCAGCATGCCTTCCAAAGACGGCAGCCACAGCCTCTACTGCGCAGTTATCGTCAAACGCGTGGACGCGCAAACCCGTGCGAAAACCAGCGTGAATGAATTGTTGCGCGGTATCTAATCGGATAACGATAACGCTGATTGAAGGTGGTATGCTCACTCTATGGTTAGTTTTGAACAAAAAAACAGGCAGAATGTTCTGCCTGTTTTTTTATGGCTTAAAGGCCGTCTGAAACGATTTCAGACGGCCTTTTGTTTTTGATGATGGGTTGTTTTAAGGTCAATTGAGGCAAGGGAAGGGTATTCCCTGTCTGGGACTACGCTTCCGGCCAGTCGGCGCAATAGTATTGCCAATAGATTTCTTCAAAAGGAATCTTGCCGTAATCGCACAACCATGGTTTGGCGCGTGTGGTGTAGTGGATAACGGGCGGGACGGTGTCAGGTTTGGGGAATATTTCGCCGAGATTTCGTTTTTGGAAATATTGGACTGCGCCTGTTTGAAAATTCCAAGATTCTTCCAATTGCAGCCAATTTTTTTGAAATACGGTGTTTAGAAAGCATTGGTCGCCGTAGGGAACGGATTTATCAATGGTGGTAGCAGTTTGCAGCAGTTGCGCTGCGATATTGTGTTCCCGCCATTGCGCCAGGTCGACCAACAACATACCGGAATTGAAATAGGGCGTAGTGTGCAGGCCGGTCGGGTGATTCCATTCGGTACGGGCAAGAAAGGAGTCTTGTACCGCCGCAACGGGATAACCGTGCATATCGAGGTTGAACAAATCGTGTAGGGATTGGGTAACCACCATATCGCTGTCGAGATACAGGGCGCGGTCGACAGGCAGATGTTGCATCATCAGACGGAAAAATGCGGCATCCGAAATATGGGGTAGGCGGCGATATTGGCTGAAGTCCATCTCGATTTTGACATCATTCAGACGGCTGCCGCTGGCTGCGAGCTTTTGGTTGGTATAGTCGATCCATTCCCGCCTGAAGGTATTGTGCATGAGGTAGAAATTGACATTTTTGTTGTGGGTACAGACGGACTTCATCAGTGTATGAACCTGCTCGGCATAGCCGGTATCGGCGGCAAGGACGATGGTGATGTTGCTCATTGGTTAAATTCCCTTTATTTGCAATGCCTTAAATTTTATTAGTCATTTTCTTGGTCTTGTGCGGTCGGTAAGGCGGCGTGGTCTTCGTTTTCCAACATGGCTTTTTTTAATAAATCGCGTTGCAGCTGTTTGCCGGCTTTGATGCCCAATTTGCGCAGTTTTTCAGTGCTGCTGATGAGGTTGCCCCTGCCGGAAACCAAGCGGCTGTAGGCCGTCTGAAACTGGGATTGTGCCTGACCAAGCGCTTTATTGATGCCGTCCATGCTTTCGACAAAGCCGACAAATTTGTCATAAAGTTTGCTGCCTGCCTCGGCAATCGCCAACGCGTTTTGGTTTTGCTGCTCGTTGCGCCAGATGTTGGCAACGGTGCGCAGGGTGGCGAGCAGGGTGCTGGGGCCGGTCAGCATGATGCGTTTGTCAAAACATTCTTGGAAGAGGTTCGGATCGTGTTGCAGGGCGAGGAGGTAGGCCGGTTCGACAGGGACGAACATAAAGACGAAGTCCAGCGTTTTGACGCCTTCAAGGTCGGTGTAATCTTTTGCTGCCAAGCTTTTGATGTGGGCGCGGATGCTGGCGACGTGGTTGGCAAGCTCGCGCTCTGCTTCTGCGCCGGTACTTTGCGTATAGCGGACATAGGCGGTCAGCGATACTTTGGAGTCGATGACGATTTGTTTGTTGTCAGGCAGATTGATGAGGACGTCGGGCTGAAGACGGCGTTGGGTGCCGTCTGCTTCGTGGCGGATGCTGGAAGCTTGAACGATGTATTCGCGGCCTTTTTGCAGGCCGGAATTTTCCAATACGCTTTCCAAAATCATCTCGCCCCAGTTGCCTTGAGTTTTGTTTTGCGTGCCGGTCAGCGCGGTGGTCAGCGCTTTGGCATCGTGGTGGAGCTGGGTATTGAGGGTTTGCAGGCGTTTGAGCTCGTTTTCGATGGTCAGGCGTTCTTTGGCTTCTTTTTCATAAGTCTGCTGAACCAGCTCGCTGAAGCCGTGTATGCGTTCGTTGAGCGGATTGAGCAGTTGTTGGAGATGGTCGTGGTTTTGCTCGGTAAAGCGGCGGCTTTTCTCTTCCAAAATAGTGTTGGCGAGGTTTTGGAACTGGTCGCTCAGGTTTTTACGCGCATCTGCCAGCAGGGCCAATTTTTCTTCGGCGGCCTGACGGTCTTTTTCCGATTGGGTATTGAGGCGCTCGTTTTGGACTTGAAGCGCGTGGTTTTGCTCCAAAAGGGCGGCGTATTCTTGTTTCAGACGGCCTTTTTCGGCTTCCTGTTGCTGTAAAAGGCTGTTTTTGTCGTCGATATTGGCTTTTTCTTGCGTCAGTTGTGTGGAGAGGCGCTCGTTTTGGACTTGCAGCGCATGGTTTTGCTCCAAAAGCGTGTCGTAGTCTTGTTTCAGACGGCCTTTTTCCGTTTCTTGTTGTTGCAAAAGCGTATTTTTATCCGCACTCAAGGCATGCTCTTGAACCAGTTGCGTGTTTAGGCGCTCATTGTTGATTTGCAGGTTTTGCGCACTTTGCTGCCATTTTGCACATTCGTGTTTTAAAGCTTCGGCTTCGGCCTCGCAATCTTGCAGATAGGCAATTTGTTTTTCGGCCGCGGCAAAGCGGTTGCCCGTCTCCTGCAATTCGTCTTGCAATTCCTGCACGGTATGACGGCTTTGCGCCAAGTCCGCCGCAGTCTGAGCCTGCACCTGTTCGGCAAACTCATGCAGGCGGCGGGCTTCGGCCAATTCTTGCAAAACGGTAAAGTGTCGGCTTTGGGCTTGGTAGCGTGTTATCAGCCAAGCAAACAGCGCGCCGATAAAAAATGCGGCCGCGCCGGTCAGGATTAGGGTGATGTTCATGCTGGAAATAGTCAATACGCAGAATGTTTCACTATATCATATATTTGCAACGCATTTTATGGTCGGATATGCGCTAGAAACGTGTGTTTTCTTTAAAAGAAGCTATCAAAGGTATTGGTTTTGACTAATTGAATATTTTTGTTGTAAAAAATATAAATTTATAAAATATTGAATTTTAAAATATATTCTATTTAGAGTGCAATTTTGCAACAAAAAAAGTGGGATTTTATGGGGGGAATGAAACACGTTTGTAGTGCGTATGTAATCAAGACATCGGTGTCATTTGGTAAGACATCGGTGTCATTTTCAAAAAATAATATAAATTAACAAAAAATATTGGTATGTTTGATTTTTGCGCTATATATTTACGATTAATCTGTATTAGTTTACATTTAAAACGGTATGATTCGCCCTGTCGGTAGCGCAGATGCCGATGAAAAAATGTGTATGTTGTTAAATAACATTTTGTTTCTATGAAAAAGGATTAATGAAAATGGGAAATTTAATAACGCTTGCTGCCGCTTCTTTAATCGGTATGTCCGGAATATCGGCTTCTGCCATCGGCATCTCCCGTAATATCGAAACGGCTGTACACAAATAATTCAATTATAAACGAATCAATTACAATACCTTAGAAAACGCAACTTAGGCCGTTTTTCGGCCGACAGACAAGAAAGTGAGACAAACAATGAAAACTTTAATCAAACTGGCTGCAGCCTCTTTAATCGGCATGTCCGGCCTGACCGTCGGTGCAACCAATATCGCCCACAATATGGCTGATGCCGACAAATAAAAACACACAACGCTTCCTCAAATAAATACACAGAAAAGAGTTAAAATGAAAACATTAATCAAATTGGCTGCGGCTTCTTTGATCGGTATGTCCGGTTTGACAGTTGGCGCAACCAAAATCGCAAAAAATATGGCAGAAGCTGCCAATAAATAAACGCAAGTGAAATTAAGCTTGTTTTGGTGATAAAAAAGGCCGTCTGAACATTCAGACGGTCTTTGTATTTGATGGCAAACCGTTTTATTTGCCGATGCAGAAGCGCGAGAAAATCACGCCCAGCAAATCGTCGGCGGTAAATTCGCCGGTGATTTCGCTGCAGGCGTTTTGGGCGAGGCGCAGGTGTTCGGCGAAAAGCTCGATTTGGTTGTTGTTGCAGAGGGCGGCGTTTTCCAGCTCGGCTTCGGCTTCGTGTAAGGCGTTGAGGTGGCGGCTGCGGGCGAGGAACAGGCTTTCGCTTTCGCCCTGCCAGCCGACTTCCTGCAACAGCGCGTGTTTGAGCAAGTCGAGACCCGCGCCGGTTTTGGCGGACAGGCTGATGACGGTGTCCGCGCCGGTTTGCGCGAGGCCGTCTGAACGGACGGCAACGGGTTCGCCGGTCAGGTCGGCTTTATTGTGGATTTCGATTTTTTTCAAACCTTCGGGCAGGCTGTTCAAAATAGCTTGGGTTTTGGCGTTCACGCCTTCGCGCGGGTCAATCAGAATCAGGGCGACATCGGCTTCGGAAACGGCTTTGCGGCTGCGCTCGATGCCGATTTGTTCGACCACGTCGTCGGTTTCGCGTAAGCCGGCGGTGTCGATGATGTGGACGGGCACGCCGTCGAGGGTGATTTGTTCGCGCACGGTGTCGCGGGTGGTGCCGGCGATGTCGGTTACGATGGCGATGTCGTCGCCCGCCAAGGCGTTGAGCAGGCTGGATTTGCCGACGTTGGGCGCGCCGACGAGGACGACGTTCATGCCTTCGCGCAAAATCGCGCCTTGTTCCGCGCTGGCGAGCACGGTTTTCAGACGGCCTTGCAGGGCTTGGAGCTTGCCGCGCGCGTCGGCGGCTTCGAGAAAGTCGATGTCTTCTTCGGGGAAGTCCAGCGTAGCTTCGACCAACATCCGCAAGGTAATAAGGTCGTCCACCAGCTCGTGGATGTGTTGGGAAAACGCGCCTTTGAGCGAACGCAACGCCATGCGTGCGGCGGACTTGCTGGAGGCGTCGATGAGGTCGGCGACGCTTTCGGCTTGGGCAAGGTCGAGTTTGTTGTTGAGGAAGGCACGTTTGGTAAATTCGCCCGGTTCCGCCATGCGCGCACCCAGTTCGAGGCAGCGCGAGAGCAGCATATCCATCACCACAGGGCCGCCGTGTCCCTGCAATTCAATCACGTCTTCGCCGGTAAAGCTGGCGGGGGCGGAGAAGTAGAGCAGGATGCCGTTGTCTATCGGCTGTCCGTCGCCGCCGAGAAAGTCGGTGTAAAGCGCGGTGCGCGGTTTGGGCGTTTTGCCGCCGCTGAGGGTTTGCGCCAAAGGCAGCAGGTTTTTGCCGGAAAGACGGATCACGCCGACGCCGCCGCGTCCGGGTGCGGTAGCGATGGCGGCGATGGTGGGTTGGGATGCGGACATGAGAACTCGCGTATAGGTAAATTTAATGGGCGTATTATAGCAAAAGGCCGTCTGAAACTTTGGGTTTTGGGGTTTCAGACGATCTTTTTAGCAGATTGGCAATGTGGGCGTACTACTTGAACGGTTCAAGTATTTTTAATTTCCAAATCATCCGGCAGTAAGTCGTGTACGGAACAGTTTAAAGCAGAAGACAGTTGATATAGTTTATCAACCGTTATGTTGACCTCCCCCCTTTCTATTCTACCCATATAGCTTCTGTCTATATCGGCAAGTAAGGCTAAGCTTTCTTGGTTGATATTGGACTGTTTGCGGATTTCTCGGATTTTTATACCTATCAATACACTGATTTTACTCATGAGATTTGTCTTCACAAATCTCAAAATATCCAATTTTGACGCTTATTTATCCACGGATTATAATCCGTATTTTTGGAAAATACCTAATGTGGAGAACGTCAAATGGCAAGTTATATTGAAAGCTCTTTAGGGCAGAATGAACGTATTGTTTATAAAGCACAAGTATCGTGGCTGTCCCAATTCGGACGATTGGTATTTGGTGCATTGTTTGCGCTGTTGATAAGAGAGATTCCAATTATTGGAATAATCGGCATATTGTTTATTATTGTGGCTGTGCTGAATGTTATGACAACGGAGCTTGCATTGACCAATAAAAGACTGATCGCCAAAGCTGGCTTTATCCGTCGGCAAACAATTGAATTAAATATCGATCGCGCTGAAAGTCTTTCTGTAATCCAAGGTTTTTGGGGCAGGATTTTCAATTATGGCTCCATAGTGATCAGGGGGATGGGCGGCAGTCATGCTCCGATTCCTTATATCGCCCGACCAATGGAGTTCCGTCAACAATTCAATGATTTTATAGATAACGAAATTGGTGGGGCTCGAAAATCAAATTGAATTAAAACCACCTGTCGTTTGGGGCGGATGGAAACGGTGTTTTTGGTTTGATATAGCCAAATTACTTTATTTTCGATACGCAACTTACCTATTGCCGTCATTTCCGCGCAGGTGGGACTGACGAGGTTGGAAGCCTTGAAATATCGAAAGTTAGTTATGTTTGCTATAGCAAAATTGTAATAAAATATTTTTTCCTATCGATCCGAATATGAAAAGGCCGTCTGAAACTTTGGGTTTCAGACGGCCTTTAAATGGAGGCGGTTAAGCGGCGGCAACGGTAAAGCGTTCAAACAAATGCGCTTTGTTTTCCACATCGTCGGCGATGGCGACTGCCAAATCAGCCACGCTGATGCCTGCCGGAATTTCACCATCCATCAGCAAATCGTCTTTGCCCAAGCGGTATTTGCCGGTTTTGTCTTCGCTGAAGCCGCCGTCCGCACCCAGTCGTGCAGGAGGGGAAACGAAAGACCAGTTCACGTCGCGGCGCGGCAGGAGTTCTGCCAAGAGATGGCGTGCGGCATTGGCGCCGTCGTAAATGGCTTTGGGGAAATCGGGCGTATCGATAACTTGCAAACCGGGCGCGACATACAGGCTGCCCGCGCCGCCGACAATCAAGAGATACGGCACTTGCGCTGCTTTTGCCGCTTCGACGATGCTGTTTGCGCCGCGTGTAAAATCCGCGCCGATGTTGGGATTGGTCCATCCCGGGTTGAACGCGCTGACCACGGCGTCAAAGCCTGCCAGCTTGTCGGCGAAGTCCGCCGCGTTGACATCTGCGGAGACGGCGGCAACATTTTGCGCTTGGAACACTTTGTCTGTGTTGCGGGCGAAAGCGGTTACTTTATGACCGCGGCCTGCTAATTCTTGAACGACTGCGTTGCCGACATAACCTGTTGCACCGATAACTGCGATTTTCATATTTAACTCCTTGTGGGGATGTGATTGATTAGATAAGTGCATTGTAAGGCCGTCTGAAACGCTTGATAATCCCTGATTTACTGTTATTATTGTGAAGTTAAACTAAACAATTATTTCTAAATGCAAGACATCAAACCCCTGCTTGTTTTCGCTACCATCCTTGAACACGGCAGCATGAACGCCGCTGCGGCCGCGTTGGGCATGACGCCGTCTGCCGTCAGCCAGCACATCAACCGCCTCGAAACCCTGCACGGCATCAAGCTGTTAAACCGCAGCACCCGCAGCCTTGCGCCTACCGATGCCGGCCGCGCCTTGGGCGAATACTGCCGCCGCCTAGCCGCCACCCTTGCCGATACGCGTACCGTTATCGACAATCTGAAGACCGAACCCGTCGGCAAATTGCGCATTTCCCTGACTTCCTGCGTCATCGGTTCCCGCGCTTTTCAGACGGCGTTTGCAAGATTGCAAACCGAGTTCCCAAAAATCCGTCCTGTCCTTAATTTCAGCGATACTTTGGACGACCTGCAACACAATCAGACCGACATCGCTATACGCGGTGGCGACCGTGCTTTGGACGATCCCAACTTGGTTGCGCGCCATCTCGTGACGTGGCCGTACATGATTTGCGCCGCGCCCGATTATCTCGACCGGCATCCGCCCATTACCCATCCCTCTCAGCTTCATACGCACCGCTGGCTGCATTTTTTACCTGTCCGCACTACCTTGCAAAACGGTGAAGAAAGCTATTTCCTCGACATCGCCGACAGCATTGCCTGCACGCATCTTGCCGCCGTGTGCAATCTGACCGAAAGTGGATTTGGTTTGTCTTTGCTAGTGGACGGCGAAGTGAGGGAGAAAATTGCACAAGGCCGTCTGAAAGCGGTTTTGCCTGAATGGACATTACCACCGGTCAGCCTTTATTTGGTAACACCTTATCGTGTGCAGTCTGCCAAAACCGAGGCTGCCGTGCGCATTTTTACCGAGAGTTTTGCCAAGGAAGGGGATTTATGAACGCGGAAAATTGGAGCGTTTACCTGATTTTGTGCGAAAACGGCGCGTTTTATTGCGGCATCAGCAACCGTCCGCAAGAGCGATTTGCGGCGCACTTGTCAGGAAAAGGCGCGAAATACACGCGGTTGAACAAGCCTGTCGAGATGCGCATCGTTTCAGACGGCCTGAACAAGAGTGAAGCACTGAAACAGGAAATCGGCATTAAGAAATTGACGGCGGAGCAGAAGCGGGGATTGTGGGCTGAAGCTGAAACATTGGCAAAAGACTAATGGCGGGACTGAATTAAATTGTAGTCGGGATATGAAAAACTCTATAAACAAGTAAGCCTGCCGGTGTCTTTTGCATGGCCATTTATTAACATGATTCAAACAGGCCGTCTGAAACCTGATTGGGGTTCAGACGGCCTGTTTGGGATGGGGATGGCTTTCAGGTTGACGCTATTCATGGAGAAGTCGGTAAAAAGTTGAATTCTAAAAGAAACTTTGAAAATAAGATGAGTAACTGCTTGAACAATAAAATGAAAGTTATCGCGCTTCATGACAAATGAGGTGAATTTCTATCCGAGTAGAGAGGTGGTGTCAATATGTTTTTCAGTTTTTGAGACAAAATCTGATTTATGCCAATATTTATTATAGTGTAGGTCGAAAGTATTAGTTTCTGTGTTAGAATTTTTGAGCTGTTTATATAAAACAGTGATTTAAATAAAATTAAGGAAAGACAGAACATGAACAAATTACTGATTGCCGTAATGATGATGGCTGGTTTGACAGCTTGTTCCCAAGAGGCTAAACAGGAGACACAAGAGACTGCTCAAGCCGTTGCATCTGAAGTGAAAACCGAAGCCGCTTCTGCTGCCGATGCGACTGCATCTGCCGCTCAAGAAGCTGCCGATAAGGTTGAAGCCGCCGCCAGCAAAGCAGAGGAAGCCACCAAACCTGAAGAAGCCGCCAAGCCCGAAGAGAAAGCCGAAGCACCTGCCGCTGAAGCCAAGCCTGCCGAATCCGCCAAAGTGGACGGCAAAGCTGTTTTTGAAGCGAACTGTAAAGCATGCCACGGCGGCTTGATTCCCGGCGCTCCTGCCGTAGGCAAAAAAGAAGACTGGGCGCCTCGCATTAAACAAGGCAAAGACACCTTGCACAAACACGCCCTCGAAGGCTTCAATTCCATGCCTGCCAAAGGCGGCAACGGCAGCCTGAGCGACGACGAAGTGAAAGCCGCAGTTGACTACATGGCCAACGAATCCGGCGCTAAATTCTAAATCATGCCCATAAAAAACGCACCTTGCCACAAGGTGCGTTTTTTATGTTCAGGCGGATGAAAGTTGAAATAGGGCCGATAAACGGGCAAAGGCCGTCTGAAACATTTTATTTTGAAGCGCAATCGGCTAAAATCAGGCGAATGATTTTATGCAGGAGCAAACCATGAGCAATCAACACGACAACGTAGATGCCGGCGAAATCGCCAAGTTCAGCCAAATCGCCGACAAATGGTGGGATAAAAACGGCGAATTCAAGCCCCTGCATGACATCAACCCCTTGCGCCTCGACTATATCGACGGCTATGCCGGATTGGCAGGTAAACGTGTGTTGGATGTAGGCTGCGGCGGCGGTATTTTGTCCGAAAGCATGGCCAAACGCGGCGCAGAACACGTTACCGGCATCGATATGGCGGAAAAGTCCCTGCAAACCGCCGCTGCCCATGCGGCCGCTCAACACGTTGCCAATATCGATTACCGCTGCATCCGCGTCGAAGACCTCGCCGCCGAGCAGCCGCACAGCTTTGATGTGGTAACGTGTATGGAAATGATGGAACACGTTCCCGATCCGGCCGCCATCGTTCAAGCCTGTGCGAAACTGGTCAAACCAGACGGCATGGTGTTTTTCTCCACCATCAACCGCAATCCCAAATCTTATCTGCATCTGATAGTCGGTGCGGAATATCTGTTGAAATTCGTCCCCAAAGGCACGCACGATTGGAAAAAATTCATCACGCCGGCAGAACTCGCGCGCATGTGCCGCCAAGCCGGATTGGATACCGTCGGCAGCAAGGGCATGACCTACAATTTGTTGAGCGGCCGTTATTCCTTATGCGACTCGACCGAAGTCAACTACATGGTGGCCTGCCGTCCGGCGTAAGGTTCAACGGATAAAACACACGGACTTGCCCGATATTTGAAACGGTATGTCGAAAGTAGCTCGATGCAAATATCGGTAAGGCAAATCAGGCCGTCTGAAAAGAAAAAAGGCATGTGCGATACATGCCTTTTTTGTATGTGGGTTGTACTCGTTATTCCGTCCAAGACGAATACGGATGTTTGCTCAAATACGCATTGGTGAATTTCCCGTCTGCCGTGATTTCCTTGCCCAACCAAGAAGGTTTGGGAAACTCGGTATCTTCAGACGGCAATTCGATTTCTGCCACAATCAAGGGCGCATTGTCGCCGAAATATTCGTCGATTTCATACACAAAGCCTTCAAATTCGACACGATAGCGGTATTTTTCCATTTTAAACGGGCACATATCCGCCATCATCGCCTGCGCATGAGCCAACGGAATTTCGTATTCAAATTCGCTGCGCGTCATGTCGGAAATATAGCCTTTCAGGGTCAGCCAGGCTTGCGAACCGATAATCCGCACACGGATGGTGCGCTCTTTTTCCACGCTCAAATAGCCCTGTTGCAATATCAGCGGCTCACCTGCCGCTTTGCGCCAACTGTCATCCGCCAGCAAAAAGCGGCGTTCGATTTCGACCGTCATGAATTCTTTCCTTATTTACCAAACAGGCCGTCTGAAGATTAAAACGGCTTGAAAACCACCATATAAAGCGCGGCCACCATCATCAAAACGGGGAGTTCGTTGAATACCCGATACCAGTGGTGCGAATACACATTGCTGCCGTTTTGAAAACGGCGCAGCAACAGGCCGCAATAAAGCTGGTAGGCCAAGAGCAGCAGGCCGCACAATAATTTAACCGCCAGCCAGCCGTTGCCCCACCAATTGTTGACAAAGCCGATGGCCGCGCCGAATATCAGCGTTCCCCAGCCCAAAGGCGACATAAAGCGGTACAGCCGCCGCGACATATCCGTCAGCCGTACATATTCCGCGCTGCCGGGTTCCAATTGCGCCAGATTCACATAAATCCGCGGCAGATAAAACAGTCCTGCAAACCAAGAAATCACAAAAAATATGTGCAACAGCTTAAACCACAAATACATTTCAGACGGCCTCAACACCTAAAACCGTTATTTTATCCGCAATGCGGCCAAAGCCGAAACAAAATAGTCAAAACAATCCGACAGGGTGCGCCGCAACAATGTGTTGCAGGCATGATTTTACTCAAAAGCCAAATTGTAAATTCCGCAATAATATGCACATTGAGATATGCACAATGCAAAAAACTTGCTAGAATCCTATGCTATTTAACTATAAAAGCATTATGGACGGAAAACATGAAACAATTTGAAATCAGCAGCAGCGTCAGAAAAGCGCTTTGCGACTACCTGAATACGCACAATCTAAACCTCAAAGCCGCCATGGACAATGAAACAACCAATGGCGAAGTCGCGGCCATCGTTCACGCAGGATTGCCGGCGATGATTCGGAAAATCTATTCTTTGGAAAAAATGAAAACCTTTTTCTGGACGAAAAAAGATTTGATGATGGAGTTTATCAATATGCGTTTGGCCGCCGGCGATAAAAAGGGCAAAAATTGATTTGAGCGATGGGCATGGGGAGATTGGGGTTTGAAATACGTGCTTCAGTTTCTCCCGAAAAAATTGTTAGAGATTGGACGTATTTATTGTTCCTCATTAATTGTGCCAACCGAAAGGCCGTCTGAAACATTTCAGACGGCCTTTAACTTTGAATCAGCAACCGTTCTGTTTAAAACGGTGGATTTTCAAATCAAGCTGCGTTGTCGAAACCGCTGTGGCGGAGCAGGGCATCCAGGCTTGGTTCGCGGCCGCGGAAGGCTTTGAAGGATTCGGCTGCGCTGCGCGAACCGCCGACGGCCAGCACTTCTTTCCAGAAGCGGCGGCCGGTTTCGGCCACGTCGTCGCTTTCTTCAAATGCCGCGTAAGCGTCTGCGCTCAAAACTTCCGCCCATGCGTAGCTGTAATAGCCTGCGGCGTAGCCGCCGGCGAAGATGTGGCTGAAGCTCAAGGCAAAGCGGTTGTATGCCGGCGGTTGGGTTACGGCGACTTCTTGACGCACTTTGTCCAAGATTTGCGGCCATTCTTTCAGACGGCCTTCATCTTCCTGATGGTAGATTTCCATGTCGAAGAGGGCAAATTCCATTTGGCGGACGAGGAACATACCGCGTTGGAAGTTTTTAGCCGCGTGCATTTTGTCGAACAGCTCTTTCGGCAATACCGCGCCGGTTTCTTCGTGCGAGGACATTTGCGCCAATACGTCGTATTCCCAAACAAAGTTTTCCATAAATTGGCTGGGCAGCTCGACTGCGTCCCATTCGACGCCGTTGATGCCGGATACGCCCACTTCGTCAACTTGGGTCAACAAGTGGTGCAGGCCGTGGCCGGTTTCGTGGAAGAGGGTGATGATTTCATCGTGGCTCAAACGCGCTTCTTTATCGCCGACCGGCGGGGTGAAGTTGCAGACGAGGTAGGCAGTCGGCAGTTGCAGCGTACCGTCGGCGAAACGGCGGCGGCTTTTGTAGCCGTCCATCCATGCGCCGCCGCGTTTGCCTTCGCGTGCGTACAAGTCCATGTAAACGCCGCCGATGGTTTGGCCGTCTTGTTTCAGCTCGAAATAGCGCACGTCTTTGTGCCAAACGGGGACGGTTTTTTCAGCCAGCTCGATGCCGTAGAGTTTTTTGATTTGGGCAAACAGGCCTGCCAAGACTTTGCTGATAGGGAAGTATTTTTTCACTTCGGCTTCGCTGAAGGCGTATTTGGCTTGGCGCAGTTTTTCGGCGGCGTAGCTCAAATCCCACGATTGCGGGTCTTCGATATTCAGGTTTTCGCGCGCAAAGGCCTTGATTTCGGCAAAGTCCTTTTCGGCAAACGGTTTGGCGCGGCGGGCGAGGTCGTGCAGGAAGTTCAGAACCTGTTCGGGCGTGTCGGCCATTTTGGTTGCCAGCGACAGCTCGGCGTAGTTTTTGAAACCGAGCAGTTTGGCGGTTTTCAATGCGTTTTCGAGGGTGCGGTCGATGTTGGCCGTATTGTCGAATTTGCCGTCGTCAGACAATTCGCTGGCGCGGGTAACGTAGGCGCGGTAGATTTGTTCGCGCAGTTCGCGGTTGTCGGCGTATTGGATGACGGCGAGGTAGTGCGGAATTTGCAGGCCGATTTTGTAGCCTGTTTTGCCTTCGCTTTGCGCGGCGGCGGCAAACATGGCGATGGAGTCTTCGGGAATGCCGGCAAGCGGTGCTGCATCGTCAAAGTAAATGCCGAAAGCGTCGGTTGCGTCTTGGATGTTTTGTGCGAATTTGGCACCCAGTTGCGCGCCTTCGGTTTGCAGTTGCGCCAGTTCTGCCTGCTGTTCGGGCGGTAATTCGGCACCGCTGAGGACGAAATCGCGCAAGTCGTGGTTGAGCTTGGTTTGCTGCGCCGGGGAAAGGGTGTCGAATTCGGCAGAGTTTTTGATGATTTTGAAGCGGTTGTACAACTCGATGTCTTGACCGATTTCGGTGAAGAAGATGGTGATTTCAGGCATCAATTCGTTGTATACGGCACGCAATTCGGGCGTATCGACGACGGAGTTGAGATGGGAAACCACGCTCCAAATGCGACCGACGCGTTCGGTAATGTCGGTCAGTTTTTCGACAGTGTTGGCCCAGTCGGTGTGCGTTTGCGCTTTGATGGCGGCGATTTGTTCGCGCGCTTCGGTAATGGCGGTTTGCAGGGCGGGTTTGATGTCTTCGGTTTTGATTTGGTCGAAACGGGGTTCTTCGCCCAAGTGGAGCAGGACGTTGTCGCTCATATGGTTTCTCCTGAATAAGATGGTTTCAGACGGCCTTGGGGCCGTCTGAAAAGAAAACGATAGGCGTTATATGGTGGCAGACAGGCAGAATTAAAGTGTTTTGCCTGCCGGTCGGTCAACCTTATTCCGGACCGCGCGGATTGGCGTGCAACGGGGCGGCCAGTTCGAGGCGCATGGTGGTGCCTTCGGGGGCGTAAACCGCATTGGCAACATTGGTTTGCAAGGATTCGGCAAACGAGCCGTGATACACTTTTGCACCTTGGTGGGTCAGGTTGGATTGTACGTCGACGTACACTTCGCCGCCGATTTGTCGCCAGAGGTGGCAGAAGGTGTAGTCTTCGGACAGGTAGCGTTTGCTTTCGGGATCGACCATGCAGTCGAAGAAGCGGTAGTGCAGGCCTTTGTTTTCCGGGCTGTAGTCGCTGTCGGAGACGTAGTTCAACTCGGGATAAGCCTCTATCATTTTTTCAAATACGCTGCGCTTGATAACCATGAAGCCGGTTGGTGCGTCATGAACCTTCATAAAGCCTTCTTCATCGACTCTCAGGACGATTTCGCCGTTTTCATTTTTGTCGTTGGTGTTGACGGTGTAAGAAGTGTACATACGTTCGAAATCGGCTTGGGTCATGCCGGCAGGAAGGCCTGCTTGGGGCCAGTTTTCGCGTTTGAGCGGATAAACGCCGGCCACAACGTCTTTATCGGCCAAGAGCAGGCGGTAGAATGAATCGGGAGAGAAGCCGATGTCGGAGTCAATCCAGAATAAATGCGTCCATTCTTTGTTTTCCAAAAATTTGGCCACGCAGTTGTTGCGCGCGCGCGTAATCAGGCTTTCGCCGCGCTGCATCATTACTTGCAGCGGCAGGCCGAGGGAGGCGTTGGTGTGGACGATGTTCAGAAGCGAGAGGGTGTAGTTGTGGAAATATTTGCCGTCATGGCTGGGGGTCATAATGACGGGGTACATTTCGGCAAGGGCTGATTCGGGCAACATGACTTTTCCTTATTGTTGATTGTGAACTTCATTATTGTAAGGGATTTGATCGTATCAATAAACACACCGTACTATTTTGTTTGGTTGATCAGTCGGTATTGCGTGCGCAAAAATTCGTCTAAGACGGCCTGTTGTATTTCCAGCCGTTTGGAAACGGGGGAGGCGAAGCGTACGATGATGTGGTACACCTTGTCATCATGCGGCACGCGGGACACGCGCGGCTGGGCGGCGGGGGTAATAAAGAGTTTTTGCGCTTGAACGTTTTCCAAATATTGTTGGATAACGGGAACATAGGCCGCGCACAACGGCTCAAGCACGGCTTTCAGACGGCCTATGATTTCGTCCGAATCCAAATGAATCGGCACGGGGATTTCTACCGTATGAATCACATAATTGCCCAAAATATTGTCGCGGCGCACGGTATGGCTCAAAAGCAGGCTGTTGGGAAACGAGAGCGTTTTGCCGGAAAGCTGGCCGATCAACGGATTAGGGCCGATTTGCATCATCAGCGTGTTCAGCATATTGATATCGACCACCCGTCCGCGCAGGCCGTTGATTTCGATGTAGTCGCCGATGGAGTATTGTTTGGTTACCGAGCGCAGGATGCTGCCGGACAAACACATAATCAGCTCTTTGGTCGCCACCACAATCGCCGCGGCCACTGCAAACATCGACAAGGCCAAAGTTTGAATCTGCGCCGCCCAAATCATCGCCAGCCCGAGCAGGATCAGCAACATGGTCACGTTGCGGCTGAACACCAGCGAGCGGCGTTTGTTTTCAATGCTCAAATCCGGATGGCTGCGAAAATGCGCCGAGAGCAAAATGCTGCGCCCGGCAATGACGGCCACAATCATCAATACCGACATCAATGCCGATTTGATGATTTCCTCACTGACAGGCAAAGCGTTCAGCCATTCATGCATGGTGTTCCACATAATCCTGTTTCCTTTCCTTTCTTAGGCCGTCTGAAAACCCACGCGTTCAAAAATTTCTGCCGCACACGCTTCCGATACCGCAAACAAAGTCGCCACGCTGCCCAAAGCCCGTTGCGCCGCCGCGCTCAAATCGTCGCGGCACACTTCGCCCAGCCACTCAACCGGCCGCACCAGCGACATTTTTTCATCGTCCCATTGCGGACAATGCACCGCGCCGCCCGTAATCCTGCCGACCCGATAACGGCGCAGGGCAGGCGAGTAGGTCAGTACGGCATCTCCATCGGCCAACTCGTTGACAAACCGCCACATCTGAGCCACACCCGATTGCGCCGTTCTCAACTTCACATCCGGCACGGCCGAACGGTAAATATCCGTCAGCTCCTCACGGCCAAAACCCTTGGCCGCCGCTTCGGCCAGCATAGGCCAGGCCAACGCCGCCACACCGCGTTCAAAAAATACATCATAAAGCGCACCTTGCGTGCTGCGAACCATATAAAGTCTGGCTTGTTTTCCCATTGCAGTACCTGTTTGTTTGAAGGATTCATCCCTTGGTTTCAATATTACCCGTTACGGCTGAAAAATTCGATATTCAACATAGGCGGAAAGGGTTAAATTACCCGCTGAAAATAAATGAATGATAAATAAAAGGCCGTCTGAAAAACAAAATAGGCTGATATATCAATAGATGATATATCGTAACAATATATTAATAACTGTAAAATTTTTTACGGTTGCATCAAAAAAAGATAAGATGGAATAATCAATCGCGAAAGATTGCTATTCACTGAACATTAGGAGAGAAAAAATGACCTGTAAAACCCACGAACATCATGACCACGTTCACGGCGCAAACTGCGGCCACACTGCCATCAAACACGAAGACCACGTCGATTATCTGCACGACGGCCACCTGCACCATGAACACAACGGCCACTACGACGAGCACGCCCTGAGCGTCAATGAAACCAACCCTGACGGCTGCCATCCGGTTGACACCTGCCACGGCCACGTTCACGGCGAAGGTTGCGGCCACGAAGCCGTACCGCACGGTGATCACGTCGACTACATCGTCAACGGCCGCCTGCATCACCAACACGGCGACCACTGCGACGACCACGGTCCGGTTGAAATCGTTAAATAAAACTGTTTTTCAGACGGCCTCTGATATGGGGCATCTGTAGGGAAAGGGGGTGTATTTTCACCCCCTTTTCATATATATTGTCGTACCCTACACTAAAACAGCCATTATCATGTTTGACATCATATTTGTATTGGTATTCGGCAGGCTCCAAGCCTCCGGAACACTGAATTTCCCCGGTAGGCTTTATCCCATCTGGAAATGGGCGCTAGGCGCAGGCATGCTTTATGCCGCGATAGGGACAATGCTGGGATACGCTTTCTCCGGTTCCTTCTCCCTAGTCAGCTTTTTGCTGATTATTGTCTTATCATCCACTTGGTTCTCTCTGTATTTCAAACTGTTGCGGCTTACCGCCTCAAAAACTGTACTGAACCAATGTATTTACTGGGTGCTTGGCATTGTTTCGGCATTGTCGTTCCCCTTTGTTGTGGGCTATCTTTCCTTATTAGTCAAAGGCTTTTTGCAGTAAACTTTTCAGATAATTGCTCTATTCAATAAGGCCGTCTGAGAAGGGGTAAGTTTTATTGGCAGAAAAAGCCGTTTGGGTAAAGCGGTTTGTTGTATGAACGAAGCCGTCTTTCAGACGGTTTTTTTATTTCTGTATAATGGGTAGGCCTTCAGTAAATCTTATTGATTTTATGATACAATTTCGCCTCGTTTTTATTAACGGTAGGACTTTTGCAACGTGGACTGGATGAACAATCTGTTTTTGCTCGGCGGGGCGTTATTGTTTTTAAGCGTGGTTTCGACCACTTTGTCGGCAAGGCTGGGGATGCCGCTTTTGTTGGTGTTTCTGGCGGTTGGAATGTTGGCGGGTGAGGACGGTATCGGGCGCATCGATTTTGACAATTTCGTTTTGGCCAACGTCATCAGTCAGCTTGCGTTAGCCGTCATTTTGCTTGACGGCGGGTTGCGGACCCAGCTTTCAAGTTTCCGAATTGCATTGAAGCCTTCTGCGGTATTGGCGACATGGGGCGTGTTTGCCACCGTGTTGCCTTTGGGATTGTTCGCCACATTTTATTTGGGTTTGGATTGGAAATTCGGTGTACTGATGGCGGCGATTGTCGGCTCAACCGATGCGGGGGCCGTGTTCAGTCTGCTGCGCCACAGCGGCGTGCGCCTAAATGACAGGGTACAGGCGACTTTGGAAATCGAATCCGGTGCGAACGATCCGATGGCGATTTTTTTAGTTACCGCCCTGATTACCATGATTACCAACCCCGAACAATCAGGTGTGTTGGCGTTTTTATGGATGCTGCTGCTCCAAATTGGCTTTGGCCTGCTGATGGGGTGGGCGGGCGGAATGGTGTTGGCGAAACTCGTACGTCGTCTGAACCTTGCGGAAGGATTGTACGCGCTGATGATTGTGTCAGGCGGCCTGTGGGTATTCGCATTTACCAATACCATAGGCGGCAGCGGCTTCTTGGCGGTTTATCTGGCAGGGATTATCGTCGGCAACCAGCATACCCGCGCAACCGAACACGTTTGGCGCGTGATGGACGGCCTGGCGTGGCTGGCGCAGGCGACTTTGTTCGTCGTACTGGGTTTGTTGGTAACGCCCAGCAGCGTTTGGGAAAAAAGCGTCGATGCCTTGGTTATCGCCGTATTCCTCATGCTAGTCGCCCGTCCGCTTGCCGTTTTCAGCGGCTTGTGGAAATTCGGATACAGTGTGCGTGAAAAAGCCTACATCAGTTGGCTCGGGTTGCGCGGCGCAGTACCGATTTCTTTGGCGATGATGCCTTTGGTCATGGGCGTGCCGAATTCTGAACTGTTGTTCAATGTCGCCTTTGCCGTCGTCGTACTTTCCCTGCTGATTCAAGGAACGACGATACCCGTCATGGCGCGTCTGCTCAAGGTCGCCATGCCGCCCAAACCCGAGCCGGAAGGAATGCACGACATTTGGCTGTCGGAACGCGAAGCTGTGGCTTTGTTTTCTTTCAAGGTAACGAAGGAATCTGAGGCGGAAGGCAAGCATCCCGATGCCGTTGCCCCCATTTCGGAATCGTTTGACTTGCGCTGTTTCGCGCTGATACGTGACGGGCGGAAAATCGAAATGCAGAATGATACGGTTTTGAGGGAAGGCGATACGGCTTGGTATATCCTGCCTGACAGCCAAGTGGACAAAATGGCGAAATACTTCAGTGAAACCGGGCAGAATGTGCGCGAAAATTTTGATTTCTTCGGCGAATTTGCCGTCGACCCGTATGTCAATACCGGCGATTTGGCAGCGGCGTACGGGTTGAAGCTGGAAGACGGCGAAGCCGGTATGAGCCTGCTCGAATGGTTTCAATCCAGAGGAGGCAGCGCGCAGCCCGTCGAGGGCGACCGCATTGTCGTTGACGGGTTTTCATTGACGGTTAAAGAAACCGATCAGAACGGTGTCGTGAAGAGTATGGGGTTGAAAGTACCGCGTCGGGAAAACTAGGCTATGTCGTGATTTCTACACAAAAAACCAAACGACGACAGATTTTTTGTATATTGGTGCTTGCAACATTTATTGCAGTGATGGTATAGCCTTATGTTTGGGCACAATATTTTGATTTAGGAATGAATACGCCGGATAGAATTTGTTAAAACTACAGGGTATTTATTTTATGGCAATACTTTCATTCTAGAAAAATCATAAAGGAAAATAGCTTTTGTAATGAAATTGAAAAAGGCCGTCTGAACGCATGATTTCAGACGGCCTTTAGTGTTACCAATTCACGCGGACTGCCCTGCTGCCGAGCAATGTTTCCAGTTCTTCAAACAAGGCGGTGCTTGGCGTTACCATCCATTTTGGCGCAATTTTCAATTTGCCTGATGCTTTGCCGTTGCTGTACGACAGTTGCAGCGGGATGTGCGCCGTATCGGGCAGGCGGTGGGCGGTGAGGATGGCGGCGAGGCGTTCGATGTCGTGGCCGGGGGCGAGGGCGAGGCTGAGGCTGCGGGCGTAACGTTCGCGCGCCATTTGCAGGGTCATGACTTGGTTGGCCATGATGCGTAGTCCGTCGCCGCCGCCGTAGTCGTCGCGGCTGACTTTGGATTCGATAATCAGCACTTGGTCGGATTTGAGGTAGTCGGCGCAGTTTTCCAGCGTCTGGCCGCTGACCATGATTTCAATCTGCCCGCTCAAATCTTCGAGGCTGACAAAGGCGATTTTGCCGCGCTTGCCCATCATGGTGCGCACGGCAGTAACGAATCCAGCGAGGCGCACGCTGTCTTGCGGTTTCAGACGGCCTAATTTGGTCGGGGCGATTTGGCGGACTTCTTGGGCATACGGGCCGAACGGGTGGCCGGACAGATAAAAGCCGATGACGGTTTTTTCTTCGGTGAGTTTTTCCGATTCGCTCCACATGGGCGCGTCGATGAGCTGCACCGGTTCGATGGCATCTTCCATCATGTCGAAAAGACCGCCCTGATTGGCGTTGGCGGCTTTTTGGTCGGCATTGTTCATGGCGAGGTCGATGTTTGCCAAGAGCATGGCGCGGTTGGGTTCGATGCTGTCGAACGCGCCGCCGCGTATCAGGGCTTCGAGGGTGCGGCGGTTCATGTGTTCTTTGCCGACGCGCTCGCAGAAGTCCAACAGGCCGGTAAACTTGCCGCCGCTTTGCCGCGCGGCGATGATGGATTCGACGGCGGCTTCGCCCGTGCCTTTAATCGCGCCGAGTGCGTAGCGGATTTTCATGTTCGGATACGGCGTGAAGCGGTAGTCGGATTCGTTGATGTCGGGCGGCAGGAACTCGATGCCGTTGGCGCGGCAGTCGTCGTAGAAATGCTTGAGCTGGTCGGTATTGTCCAATTCAGACGACATGGTTGCCGCCATAAATTCAGCGGGGTAATGAGCTTTGAGCCATGCGGTCTGGTAGGAAATCAGGGCGTAGGCGGCGGCGTGGGATTTGTTGAAACCGTAGCCGGCGAATTTTTCCATGTAGTTGAAAATTTCGTCGGATTTTTCGCGCGAAATACCTTGTTTTGCCGCGCCTTCGGCGAAGATTTCGCGGTGTTTCACCATCTCTTCGGGCTTTTTCTTACCCATTGCGCGGCGCAGTAAGTCCGCGCCACCGAGCGAGTAGCCGCCGATAATCTGCGCCGCCTGCATCACTTGTTCCTGATACACCATAATCCCATAGGTCGGCGCGAGGATGCTTTCGAGCAACGGATGGATGTATTGGAATTCTTGACCTTTCATACGCGCAACAAAGTCGGGGATGTTGTCCATCGGGCCGGGGCGGTAGAGCGATACGAAGGCGATGAGTTCTTCAAACTTGGTGGTGTGCGCCGTTTTCAGCATTTTTTTCATGCCGGTCGACTCAAACTGGAAGACGGCGGTGGTGTTCGCATCGCGGAAGATTTGGTAGGCGGCTTGGTCGTCAAGCGGAATCTTGCCGACATCGACGATATCGCCGGTGGTGTTTTTGATGTTGTTCTGCGCCATTTCGATAATGGTCAGGTTGCGCAGACCCAAAAAGTCGAATTTCACCAGACCCACATCTTCCACATCGCCCTTGTCGTACATGGATACGGGCGAAGCGGACTCATCCGCCTGATACACGGGGCTGTAATCGGAAATCTTGCCCGGCGCAATCAACACGCCGCCTGCGTGCATACCCAAACCGCGCGTCAGGTCTTCCAGCTTTTTCGCCAGTGTAATCAGTTCGTCCGCTTCTTCAGCTTCGATCAATTCCTGAATCTGCGGCTCGGCCTCCATGGCTTTTTCCAAACTCAGGGGTTTGTTGGCTTCCAATGGAATCAGTTTGGACAGTTTGTCGCACAGCATAAACGGCAGTTCCAGCACGCGCCCCACGTCGCGGATGACCGCTTTGGACGACATCGTGCCGAAAGTTACAATCTGGCTTACTGCATCCGCGCCGTATTTCTCGCGCACATATTCAATCACGCGGCCGCGGTTTGCCTGACAGAAGTCGATGTCAAAGTCGGGCATGGAAACGCGTTCGGGGTTCAAGAAACGCTCGAACAGCAGCGCGTATTTGAGCGGGTCGAGGTCGGTAATCTTCAGCGAATACGCCACCAGCGAGCCTGCGCCCGAACCGCGTCCCGGCCCGACCGGACAGCCGTGCGTTTTCGCCCAGTTGATAAAGTCTTGTACGATAAGGAAATAGCCGGGGAATTTCATCTGGATGATGATGTTCAGCTCAAAATCCAAACGTTCCTGATATTCCGGCATTTTCTCCGCACGCTCCGCCTCGTCGGGATAAAGCTGAACCATGCGTTCCTGCAAACCTTTGTTGGACAGTTTCACCAAATAATCATCCAGCGACAGGCCGTCGGGAGTAGGGAAGAGCGGCAGGAAGTTTTTGCCCAATGTGATGTGCAGATTACAGCGTTTGGCGATTTCCACCGTGTTTTCCAAGGCTTCGGGCAAATCGGCGAAACGCTCCAGCATCGTTTCCGGCGGAATGAAAAACTGGCTTGGCGTGAAATCGCGCGGACGTTTTTTGTCTGTCAGTACCCAGCCGCCCGCGATGCACACCCGCGCCTCGTGTGCGTTGAAATCGTCGCGGCTCATAAACTGCGTCGGATGCGTCGCCACCACCGGCAAACCCAATTCTTCCGCCAGCTTCACGCTGCCCGAAACGCAAGCCTCCCATTCGGGACGTTCGGGCAGGCGTTGCAGCTCCAGATAAAACGCATCGGGAAACCACGCCGCATATTTCAACGCCGCCGCACGCGCCGCGTCTTCATTGCCGTTTAAGAGATTCACGCCCACTTCGCCGTAATGCGCCCCGCTCAAACAAATCAAGCCGCTGTTGTCGCCGTTTTCCAGCCATTCGGGATTGAGTTCCGCATGATGGACATTGCGGTCTTTGCCGACATAAGCCGCCGTCAAAAGCTCGCTCAGGCGCAGATAGCCCGCATCGTTGCGGATAATCAGCATAGCGCGGAACGGCTTGTCGGGCGCATTCGGATTGCCTATCCACACGTCCGCCGCACCGATGGGCTTAATCCCTGCACCGCGGCAGGCTTTATAGAATTTCACCAAGCCGAATTCGTTCATCAAATCGCTGATGCCCAAAGCAGGCAAACCGTATTCCTGCGCTTTGGCGATCAGTTTTTTAATCCGCACCATACCGTCGGTAATCGAAAACTCGGTATGCAGGCGCAGGGGGATATAGGTCGGCTCGGTCATGGCAAAATCGGCGTGAACAATAAAAGGCGTATTGTAGCAGGGTTGGCAGCTAAAGGCCGTCTGAAAACCAAATGTAATGGGGTTGGATAAAGCAAATAAAACAGAAGGGGGCTTTCTTTCAGACGGCCATGTTAAAATATCGCCATTATTGAAAAGGATTGAATTATGGAAGCCACTGTCTATCTTGAAGACAACGAATACATCGCGTTGTGCGACTTATTGAAATTGGCCGGCCTTGCCGAAAGCGGCGGACAGGCAAAAGCGTTTATCGCCGAAGGGCTGGTGTTGCGCAACGGCGAAACCGAAACCCGTAAAACCGCCAAAATCCGTGGCGGCGAAGTGATTGAGTTTGACGGTGCGCGCTTGGAAATCGCCGATGGATACGACCCTGAAGAATAAGGCCGAAGCCATCTTGGGCGAGCCGATTTTAGACGAACCTGTCCGCCCCGAGTCGTGGGAATGTTGCGGCAGCGAGTGCGGCGATGCCTGTATTCAGACAATGTATTGGGCGGAAAAATCCCGATATGATGCGCAACAGCGGAAGTTGAAAGAAGCTGGTTGGGTAGATGGCGAAGATGAGGCAAAGGCCGTCTGAAAAAGGTTTAGTCGAATAAAACCATGCTTTTTAAGAATTTTTACTGATACGTTGTTGTTTTGAGTTTGCGATAAGAAAATAAAAAAACGCAATAAAAAAGGCATGTGCATACATACCCTTTGGAAGTGAGATGGGAAACGGCATTATAGAAAAACAAATGACGGAAGAAGATTTGCGGTTGGTCAATTCATCTCATTCCGCCTTGTTTTACAATCACTCAGGCGATGTTTCGCCTGCAAGATTCTCGATTTCTTCGCGATGTGCATCAAACCATGAGCCGACCACTTGATTGACTTCGTCCATGCCTTGTTTTTTCAGGCTGGAAAACAGTTGAACGCTGATTTTTTGGCGATCGGTGTAGGGTTTGAGTGATTTTTTTACCGCCGCCAAAGTTTTAATCTGGTCGTTTTTAGACAGCTTGTCTGCTTTTGACAGCAGGATATGCACAGGACGGCCGGTAATGTGGAAAAAGTCCAGCATTTGAATGTCTAAGGCCTTGAGCGGATGGCGCGAGTCCATAATCAGAATCAGGCCGATCAGCTGGCGGCGTTGTTGCAGGTAGTCGCCCAAGAGTTTGACCCAGTGCGCACGGATGGCCTCCGGTACCTGCGCGTAGCCGTAGCCGGGCAAGTCAACCATGAAATTGCCGTTTTCCAGCTCAAAGAAATTGATGTGTTGGGTGCGGCCCGGTGTTTTGGAAACGTAGGCAAGGCGCACATGATTGGTTAACGTGTTGATGGCGCTGGATTTGCCGGCATTGCTTCGGCCGACAAAGGCAATCTCGGCCGGCGTGTCGGGCAGGTCTTTCAGATGGTTGACCGTTGTAAAGAATTTGGCGTTTTGAAAAAGGTTCATCAGTATTTCCTTACATGGAAACAAAACTGCAACATCATAATTTGTATCGGGCATTTATGTTGCAGCAGTTTGGTAATTTGAGTAGTAATTTAATGTAAACTTGGTATAGAATAGCACGTTTATAGAATTATCGGTTTTAA
>NZ_JBQCXF010000022.1:0-26115 GCF_051956635.1 Neisseria sp. P0022.S010
TTGTAGCCGTTGACGGTAGCGAGACCTCCCTCAATGCATTGAAACACGCCGCCGAACTGGCAAGCCTCAACAAAGCCCAACTGACTTTGGTTCACGTTGCCAACCCTGCCGAATACATGGCTTTGGCTCCTGAATTCCTGCAACACGAAAGCTACGAAGCCGCCGCCGTTGCCCAAGGCAACGAAGTTTTGGATTTCGCAGAAAAAACAGCGCGTGAAAACGGCGTTGAAAACATCGTGAAACACCTGTTGATTGCCAACAAAGGCGCGCGCGAAATGGCGCAAGACTTGGTTGACTACGCCGACGAAAACGGCGCCGACCTGCTGGTACTCGGCACACACGGCCGCACCGGCCTGATGCACCTGCTGATGGGCAGCTTTGCCGAAACCGTAATGCGCCAAAGCCACCTGCCTCTGCTGATTATCCGCAGCAAAGCCGAAGAAGCATAATCAAGCATTGATTTAAAATAGCGAAAGGCCGTCTGAATATTTTTCAGACGGCCTTTTTTCACATGACAGCTTCAGCTTTTATTTTGCCATTTCTTTGAATACTTCGTGTGCCGCAGCAATGGTTTCGTCAATCAGCTCGGGCGTATGCGCGGCGGAAACAAAGCCGGCTTCATAAGCTGACGGGCCGAATGCGACATTGCGGTCGAGCATACCGTGGAAGAAATGTTTGAAACCGTCGATATTGGAACGCGCCATGTCGGCGTAGTTTTGCGGTGCATGGTTGGCAAAATACAGACCGAACATGCCGCCCACGCTGTCCGCCGTAAATTCAACGCCATGCGCTTTGGCCGCGTCGGCGATACCGTTGGCGAGGCGTTGGGTCAGGGCAGTCAGGTTTTCATAGAAGCCTTTGCGCTGAATGATTTCCAGCGTTTTCAAACCGGCCGCAACCGCAATCGGGTTGCCGGACAATGTACCTGCCTGATACACGCCGCCCAACGGGGAAATACATTCCATAATGTCTTTACGGCCGCCGAACGCCGCCAAAGGCATACCGCCGCCGATTACTTTGCCCATGGTGGTCAAATCGGGTTTGATGCCGTGCAAAGATTGCGCGCCGCCCAGCGCCACGCGGAAGCCGGTCATCACTTCGTCGTAAATCAACACGGCACCGTGTTTTTCGGTCAATTCGCGCAAGGCTTTGACAAAGGCTTCAGACGGCCTAACCAGATTCATATTGCCGACAAATGGCTCCAAAATCACACAGGCAATGTCATTGCCGCTTTGGGCAAAGGCTTCTTCCAGTTGGGCGATATTGTTGTACTCGAGTACCAAGGTGTGTTTAGTAAAGTCGGCAGGCACACCGGCGGAAGAAGGATTGCCAAACGTCAGCAGACCGCTGCCTGCTTTCACCAACAGGCTGTCGGAATGGCCGTGGTAGCAGCCTTCAAACTTGATGATTTTGTCGCGGCCGGTAAAACCGCGTGCCAGACGGATGGCGGTCATCGTCGCTTCCGTACCGGAGCTGACAAGGCGCAGCTGCTCGACCGACGGCATGATTTTGTCGATTTCTTCGGCAATGACAATTTCGCCTTCAGTCGGCGCACCAAACGACAAACCGCCCAATGCCGCTTCGCGCACGGCTTCAATGACTTCAGGATGGGCGTGGCCGACAATCGCAGGGCCCCAAGAGCCGACATAGTCGGTATAACGCGTGCCATTTTCGTCCCAAACATACGCGCCTTCTGCCTTTTTGATAAAGCGCGGTACGCCGCCGACGCTGCCGAATGCGCGCACAGGAGAGTTCACGCCGCCGGGAATAATGGCTTTGGCGCGGTTGAACAAGCTTTCATTACGGTTCATGGTCAATTCTTTCGTAAGAGGTCGTCTGAAAATCAAATTGATGCCATTTTAACACCAAATCCTTTTCAGACGGCCCAAGCTTCAAAATAAGAATCGGGCGCAAAATCAAAATTATTCTTTAAAAACAAACACTCTATCCACATTTTTCCTGCTTGTGCTATAATCCGCGACCTATTGAAACAATAAAAGAAAAGCATCATGTTACGCGGATTCATACTCAGCCTCGCCCTTTTGGCGTCCTCCCTCGTCCATGCACAACGCAGCCTGCCTGACGATATGGACGTGGCCGTCTTAAAGACTGTCGATTTGCCTTATCTGAAAGTCAGCAAAGGCGGTTTTTCTTGGACGCGCCTGCTGACCTTGGGCATTGTGGACGGTAATGCGGCCAAACTGCAAATCACGCGCTTCACCAAAATCCACGATGAAAATGACCGTTTCATCCCCATGGGCCGCCTGCTGAATCAAACCGGTAAAGCCGTCGCGTTCAAATACAACGAAGAGAGCCGCCTCGTCCGCGAAATCTGGATTCTGACCGACGCCGAGGCCGACAGGTTTGCCGCACACGCCAAAGCGCAAAAACAGGCGGAAGAATAACTTTCAGACGGCCCGGGTATTCACAGGCCGTCTGAACCCTTTTACAACAAGCAAGTCAATCAAAACAAACCATGAAAAAAGTATTTATCCGCACCTTCGGGTGCCAAATGAACGAGTATGACAGCGAAAAAATGCTGTCCGTCCTCGCCGAAGAACACGGCGGCATCGAGCAGGTTACCCAACCTGACGACGCCGACATCATCTTGTTCAACACCTGCTCCGTGCGCGAAAAAGCACAAGAGAAAGTCTTCTCCGACTTAGGCCGCGTCCGCCCGCTCAAAGAGAAAAACCCAAACGTAATCATCGGCGTTGCCGGCTGCGTTGCCTCTCAAGAAGGCGAAAACATCGTCAAACGCGCTCCGTATGTGGACGTGGTTTTCGGCCCGCAAACACTGCACCGCCTGCCCAAACTCATCGTCGATAAAGAAACCACCGGCCTGTCTCAAATCGACATTTCCTTCCCCGAAATCGAGAAATTCGACCACCTGCCGCCTGCGCGCGTAGAAGGCGGCTCGGCATTCATTTCCATTATGGAAGGCTGTTCCAAATACTGCTCTTACTGTGTCGTCCCTTACACCCGCGGCGAAGAATTCTCCCGCCCGCTCAACGACGTATTGACCGAGATTGCCGGTTTGGCGCAACAAGGCGTTAAAGAAATCAACCTCTTAGGCCAAAACGTCAATGCCTATCGCGGCGAGATGGAAAACGGTGAAATCTGCGACTTCGCCACCTTGTTGCGAATCGTCCACGAAATCCCGGGCATCGAACGCCTGCGCTTTACCACCAGCCATCCGCGCGAATTTACCGACGCGATTATCGAGTGCTACCGCGACCTGCCCAAGCTGGTTTCCCACCTGCACCTGCCGATTCAAAGCGGTTCCGACCGCGTATTGAGCGCGATGAAACGCGGTTACACCGCCTTGGAATACAAATCCATCATCCGCAAGCTGCGCACCATCCGTCCTGATTTGTGCCTCAGCTCCGACTTTATCGTCGGCTTCCCGGGCGAGACCGAGCGCGAGTTCGAGCAAACCTTGAAACTGGTCAAAGACATCGCCTTCGACTTGAGCTTCGTCTTTATTTACAGCCCGCGCCCCGGTACACCTGCCGCCAACCTGCACGACGACACGCCGCACGAAGAAAAAGTGCGCCGCCTCGAAGCTTTGAACGAAGTCATCGAAGCCGAAACCGCGCGCATCAACCAAACCATGGTCGGCACGGTTCAACGCTGCTTGGTCGAAGGCATCTCCAAAAAAGACCCCGACCAACTGCAAGCCCGTACCGCCAACAACCGCGTGGTCAACTTTACCGGCACACCCGACATGATCAACCAAATGATCGATTTGGAAATCACCGAAGCCTACACCTTCTCCTTGAAAGGCAAACCGGTATAAGCACACACAAACAAAGGCCGTCTGAAACTGTTCAGACGGCCTTTATCTTGGTTCGTCACGGCATTATCTGATTCATGTATTTTTATTACCCGAACAAAAGGCTTTTCAGTATAATACCGCCCGAAAATTCCCTTATCTGTTGAGAAGTTAAGGCCAAAAACCAAACTTTTTGCAGACCAATCCGACGATGCCGTCCCGCAAGCGGCTTTCCCAAAAGGAATATTTTTAAATGAGTTCTTCAAATCAAAGCGTTTTGGAACGATTGTTCAACCTGAGCGCCAATCAGACCAACGTCCGCACTGAAATCATGGCCGGTTTGACCACCTTCCTCGCCATGTGTTACATCATCATCGTCAATCCCCTGATTTTGGGTGAAACCGGCATGGATATGGGCGCAGTATTTGTGGCCACCTGTATCGCCTCCGCCATCGGCTGTTTCGTGATGGGCTTTGTCGGCAACTACCCGATCGCCCTCGCTCCGGGCATGGGTTTGAACGCCTACTTTACCTTTGCCGTCGTCAAAGGCATGGGCGTGGACTGGCGTGTGGCTTTGGGTGCCGTTTTCATTTCAGGCATCATTTTCATCCTGTTCAGCTTCTTTAAAGTGCGCGAAATGCTGGTCAACGCCCTGCCTATGGGCTTGAAAATGTCGATTGCCGCAGGTATCGGCCTCTTCTTGGCATTGATTGCACTCAAAGGCGCAGGCGTGATTGTGGCTAATCCTGCCACATTGGTCGGTTTGGGCGACATCCACCAGCCTACCGCCCTGCTGGCGATGGCAGGCTTTGTCATGGTGGTTGCACTCGGCCACTTCCGCGTCAAAGGCTCCATCATCATTACCATTCTGACGCTGACTGCCGTCTCCACCGTCTTGGGCTTGAGCGAGTTCAAAGGCGTGGTCGGCGAAGTTCCGAGCATTGCGCCGACTTTCATGCAGATGGACTTCAAAGGCTTGTTCACCGTCAGCATGGTCAGCGTGATTTTTGTATTCTTCCTGGTTGACCTGTTTGACTCTACCGGCACATTGGTCGGCGTTTCCCACCGCGCAGGCCTGTTGCAAGACGGCAAACTGCCACGTTTGAAACGCGCCCTGCTTGCCGACTCAACCGCCATCGTTGCAGGCGCCGCCTTGGGTACTTCTTCTACCACCCCTTACGTTGAAAGCGCGGCAGGCGTTTCTGCCGGCGGCCGCACCGGCCTGACTGCCGTTACCGTCGGCGTCCTGATGCTGGCCTGCCTGATTTTCTCCCCGCTGGTTCAAAGCATTCCTGCATTCGCTACCGCTCCCGCCCTGCTCTATGTTGGCGCGCAAATGTTGCGCAGCGCGCGCGAAATCGATTGGGACGACATGACCGAAGCCGCACCGGCATTCCTGACCATCGTCTTTATGCCGTTTACCTATTCGATTGCCGACGGTATTGCGTTTGGCTTTATCAGCTACGCACTCATCAAACTCTTGTGCAACCGCACCCAAGACGTACCGCCTATGGTATGGATTGTTGCCGTATTGTGGGCATTGAAATTCTGGTTCTTGGGTTAAACTGTTCAAAAGAATAGGCCGTCTGAAAACCTTTCAGACGGCCTGTTTTATTTTACCCAGCGTTTAAAGCTGTCGGTAAAAGGTTATTTTTTCACTTTTTTAGCGACTGGTTTAGCGGCAGCTTTCGCGCCTTTGTCCAATGCGCAGAAGCGGGTAGCGATTTGGTCAACCACTTCTTGTTTGCCGTTTACTTCGGTAGTACCGCGGATAGTCAACATGTTGCCGTCAACTTTGTCCACGTTGGCTGCAGTAGCTGCTTCAGCAATCCAAGCAACGTTGCCACCCCAGAATGCATTTACATCTTTGCTGCTGTCGGTGATACGGAACAGGTTTTCAGTGACTTGGCCTTTGTATTTTACTTGGGCAGCAACAACTTCGTTGCCTTTGAAGCCGTACATGACGCTCAGAGGCTCTTTGCCGTCTTTACCGCATTTGTAGTGAACTTCTTTAGTACCGTCGATAGAGTCCACTTTCAAAGTATTAGGTACTGGAGCTTGAGCTTGTTGAGCCTGAGCTTGAGTTTGTTGTTGCGCAGTAGGCGCAGCTTTAGCTTCAGGTTTGGCTTTAGAACCGCTGCTACATGCAGTCAGGGCAACAGCCGCCAAAACGGCAGGAACGATTAATTTAACATTCATATTCATAATTGACTCCCAAATGGTTTCAATAAAAAACCGGCAAACGCCGGCTGACATTTACACATTAACAGAGATATTCCGTCTTGTCTTTATCTCAGACGGCATTTTTTAGGAAAAGTTCAAATAAATATTTTTATTTTATAAAATCAAGAAATTATAAATATGAAATCATGTAAATTCAGGTTTGGGAATTTTTAAGATGAATACTATTGTCAATAAATCGGGTTTTGACAATAGTAAAATAACATTGAAAAACGCATAGAAACGACGAAAAGTCTGGGCAATTGATTTTACACACTCTGCCTCTTGAGTTTCTGAGCGTTTCAGACGGCCTTAGAACACAAACAGTAAATGCAATAAAAAAACGCAATCTGAAACAGATTGCGTTTTTTTGAAAACTGGCACGCCCACGGGGAATCGAACCCCGGTTACCGCCGTGAAAGGGCGATGTCCTAACCGCTAGACGATGGGCGCATATAAATCTTGTGGCGCACCCGGAGCGATTCGAACGCCCGACCCTCTGGTTCGTAGCCAGATACTCTATCCAACTGAGCTACGGGTGCATCCTCATCACTTCGCAAGTGCGTTGTGAATCAAGAAGACCGAATAATATAGGCTTTACTGAAACCTGTCTACTCTTTTCGCAGATATTTTTTATATTTTTAATTAAATGATTGAAATTAAACAATATAAAATTAACGTAAAATCCCTACTCCTGACAAATCCCGCGCCATTTTGGCGGCGGAGTTATCGGTCATGCCGCCGACAAAATCCAAAATCTTCATATAGGCCTGATACAGACTGTCTTCAGGAAGAATCGGATTGTGCTTTTTCAATAATTCCAACGCCAAAGACTGGCGTGTTGCCAGCTGTTTTTCAGCAATCAGGGCATAAGCGGCAGGGACGAGCAAATCCAAGATAGAGCCTAAGCATGGGAACGTGGCGATTTCGGTCAAGAGCTTGGTGTGATGGCGGAAAATCCGTGTTTGCGCCAATTCTTTTGCTTTTGCCAAAGTATTTTGCACTTGCGGGCTACACAAAGCCAGCAAATCTTTGCCTTTGAATGTTCCGTCCAGTAAAT
Organism: Neisseria sp. P0022.S010; assembly: GCF_051956635.1. NCBI lineage: Bacteria > Pseudomonadati > Pseudomonadota > Betaproteobacteria > Neisseriales > Neisseriaceae > Neisseria > Neisseria sp. P0022.S010. The sequence goes on from NZ_JBQCXF010000022.1 coordinate 7,056, forward strand.
CAGACTGATGCAGCATAAAGGTTTGTGCGACATCATCAATCGCCTTGCCGATCGCAATGCCGCGCAACATGGCGCAACGCTGACGGCTAGAGCTGGCGTGCCACGCGCTTTCGGCAAAGGTCAGCTCGGACAAAATACTTTCTACTTCCGTATCCGTGAGCAAATCCAATTCAACGGCATCTTCCAAGTCCAGCAAGGCATAGCAAATATCGTCGGCGGCCTCCATCAAATAAGACAAAGGATGGCGCGCCCAGCTATCTACTCCCGCGGAAACCAGCCCCAATTCGTCGGCAACTTGACGGATAAACGGCAACTCGGTTTGATAAATATTGAATTTCTTTCTGCCGTTTGGATGTTGCGTTGTCCACGGATACTTCAGCAATGCGCCGATGGCTGCCGCAGTCAGGCGCATTCCGCCCGCCTCGGGATACATTTCAAGACTGGCGACGATACGCAGGCTATGCGCATTGCCTTCATAAGTTTGAATATCGTTGCGTTCCGCTTCGTTTAATGTGTTCAGATAAATTTGATGTTCAGGCCGTCTGAACCAATCGCGCAAAGCATCTTCGCCAGTATGGCCAAACGGCGGATTGCCCAAATCATGCGCCAAACAGGCAACCTGCACCACGGCACCAATATCGCTGGGCGTATTACCCTGCGGCAGAAAACCGCCGTTGTGCAACATCACGCCCACGCGGTTGCCCAAGCTCCTGCCCACGCTGGCAACTTCAACGCTGTGCGTCAAGCGGTTGTGCGTCAAGTCATGTTGCGCCAGCGGATGCACTTGCGTTTTTCGGCCAAGGCGGCGGAAGGCTCCGGAAAAAACAACCCGGTCGTAATCGATGTGAAAATCTGTACGCAAGGCATCGGCACCTTCCTGAGTCGAAGGGGTAACGGTCGGCACAATTTCGCCGTTTTTGGGACGGAAGCGTTGGGTGGACAATAAGTTTTGCCAATTCATTCGGGTATTCATAAGCGTTTCCTAAAATGAAGCAAAGGCCGTCTGAAACATATTCAGACGGCCTTATGTTTATTTACCGCGCATCAATTCAAAGAAATCGTCATTGTTTTTGGAGTCTTTGAGTTTGCCCACCAAAAACTCGGTCGCTTCGATTTCGTCCATCGGATGGAGGAATTTACGCAAGAGCCACATACGTTGCAACTGATCGTTCGGCACCAGCAATTCTTCGCGGCGCGTACCGGATTTATTGATGCTGATGGCCGGGAACAGGCGTTTTTCTGCCATACGGCGGTCAAGGTGCAATTCCATATTGCCCGTGCCTTTGAACTCTTCGTAAATCACGTCGTCCATGCGGCTGCCGGTTTCAACAAGCGCTGTCGCAATAATGGTAAGCGAACCGCCTTCTTCCACATTACGCGCGGCACCGAAGAAGCGTTTCGGACGGTGCAAAGCGTTGGCATCGACACCGCCGGTCAGAATTTTGCCCGAAGTCGGCACGACGGTATTGTAGGCACGCGCCAAACGGGTAATCGAATCCAGCAGGATGACCACGTCTTTTTTGTGTTCAACCATGCGTTTGGCTTTTTCAATCACCATCTCGGCCACTTGTACATGGCGTTGCGCCGGTTCGTCAAACGTAGAGGAAACGACTTCGCCGCGTACAGAACGGCTCATTTCGGTTACTTCTTCCGGACGCTCGTCAATCAACAGGACAATCAGCTCGACATCGGGATAATTGGCGGTAATGGCGTGGGCAATGTTTTGCAACATCACGGTTTTACCGGTTTTAGGCGGCGCAACCAACAATGCACGTTGGCCTTTACCGATCGGGGAAACCAAGTCGATGGCGCGGCCGGTCAGATTCTCTTCAGCTTTGATGTCGCGCTCGAGTTTGAATTGTTCGGTTGGGAATAAAGGCGTGAGGTTTTCAAAAAGAATTTTGTGTTTGCAGACTTCGGGCGGATCGCCGTTGATGGTGTCGAGGCGGACAAGCGCGAAATAGCGCTCGTTGTCTTTCGGCACGCGCACGCTGCCTTCGATGGTGTCGCCGGTGTGCAGATTGAAGCGGCGGATTTGCGTGGGAGAAACATAAATATCGTCAGGGCCGGCAAGATAAGAAGTATCTGCGCTGCGCAGGAAACCGAAGCCGTCGGGCAGGATTTCAAGTGTGCCCGAACAGGTAAAGCTGACATTCTGCTTCATCATCTGGCGGACGATGGCAAAAACGAGGTCTTGTTTGCGGAAACGGTTGGCGTTTTCAATGCCATGTTCTTCTGCCATTTCCAAGAGTTTGGAAATGTGGAGGGTTTGGAGTTCTGAAACGTGCATAGTATTGATATATTTTGGATGGTATCAGAGAGATGGCACAAAGGCCGTCTGAAAGTATGAAATCGTGCCGCAGGATACGGTAGATTTTTGAGAAAGTTGAATTTTAGGCAGTTGGAGGCAGGGTGTCAAATTTTTAAATCGAACGCTGAGCCGAGACCATAATCTTACCTTGCAATAAGATTATGGCCGGCAACAGCTTGGCAATCACAACCCCATCGCCCAAAATCCGAGTATTTACCCAACTTCAGACGGCCCTCTGCCCGTACCGCATCAGCGTCATGCCGCCGACCGCCGCCGCGCAGCCCGCAACCAGCGAAATATGCAGCGGTTCGCCCAAAACCCAAGCCGAAGACAGCATACCGAAAATCGGCACGAGCGTAATATACGCTGCCGCGCTGCCTGCACCCAAAGTCTTTACGCCTTCGAAATACCACGCGTAGGCCAATACCGTCGCGCCGATGACCAGCCACGCCAATGCCGTCCAACCGCGTGCATCCATCGCCGCCATTGCCTCAAAAGGCAATCCGTCCGTCCACAACGCCACCACTGACAACATCAGCGCGCCGATGAACGACGTTGCCGTCGTTACCGTCAGCGCATCTATCCCGCGCAAAACCGCGCGACCGATTAAGGTATAAGCCGCCCAACAGACCACGCAGCCGAAAATCAGCCACTCCCCCGCCTTGATGCCACCCGACAATACCGTCAACGGCTGCCCTTGCGTTACCACCATAATGGCACCGCCGACCGCCAGCAGCATACCCGCCAAAATCTTCGCATTTAAACGCTCGCCGAAAAACCAAGTTGCCAACAGTAGCGTCAACACGGGATTCACCGCCACAACCACCGCCGCCTTGCCTGCCGGCATAGTCTGCAAACCCAGCATAAAAAACACCGCATAGCCGCACACGCCGACGGAAGCAGCCGCCGTCAAACCCAGCCATTGCCGCGCCGACAAAGCCGCCAAAGTCGTGAACCTGCTACGCGCAAACAACCAGCCCAACAACAAAACCGAAGCCAAGACAAACCGAACCGCCCCGCCCGTCAGCGGCGGCAGCGACTGCCCCAGCACCCGCCCCATCGGCCAGGACGCGCCCCACAACACCGCCATTCCCAGCAGTTTCAAATGTACAGAATAACGTTCCATCTCATCCCTTTATCGACAAAGGCCGTCTGAAAACCGGATTTCAAGTTTTCAGACGGCCTTCAATTTAGCGACTGCAAACAGATTACTTAGGCTGCCAAGAATCTTTCAGCGTTACCGTTCGGTTAAACACCGGCGTGTCTTTGCTGTGGTCTTTGCGGTCGGTGACGAAATAGCCGATGCGCTCAAACTGCCAACGGCTCTCTGCCGGCAAATCTTTTGCGACAGGCTCGGCGTAGGCGGTGATTTCCTTGATGGATTCAGGGTTGAGGAAATCGGTAAACGGCAGGTAGTTGCCGTCTTCGCCGCGCACGGCATCGGGACGTTCGACGGTAAAGAGGCGGTCGTACAGACGGACTTTGATTTCGGCGGCGTGTTCGGCAGACACCCAGTGAATCACGCCTTTGACTTTGCGGCCTTCGGGATTTTTGCCCAAGGTATCGTGGTCGATGCTGCATTTGAGTTCAACCACATTGCCTGCTTCGTCTTTTACTACTTCATCGCACTTGATGACATAGCCGTGGCGCAAGCGCACTTCACCGCCGGGAATCAGGCGTTTGAAGCCTTTGGGCGGATTTTCGGCAAAGTCGTCGGCTTCGATGTAGATGGTTTGGGAAACAGGCACTTCGCGATCGCCCATTTCTTCGTGGTTCGGATGGAACGTGGCACGGCGGCTTTGGGTTTTGCCGGCTTCAAAGTTGGTCAGGGTGACTTTGAGCGGGTTCAAAACCGCCATCAGGCGCGGTGCGGAGTTTTCCAGCTCTTCACGAATCGCGCCTTCCAACACGCTCATATCGACGATGTTTTCAGATTTGGAAATACCGGCGCGTTTGGCAAACAAGCGCAGGCCTTCCGGCGTGTAGCCGCGGCGGCGCATACCGGAAATGGTCGGCATACGCGGATCATCCCAGCCGGCAACGTGGCCGTCTGAAACCAGTTGGTTCAGCTTGCGTTTGGACGTGATGGAATACAGAAGCTCCAAACGGGAAAACTCGTATTGGCGCGGACGCGTGGCGTGCGGCGCAGGAATGTTGTCCAACACCCAGTCGTACAGTGGACGGTGTGCTTCAAATTCGAGTGTACACAAGGAATGCGTGATGCCTTCGATGGCATCGGAAATGCAATGCGTGTAATCGTACATCGGGTAGATGCACCATTTGTCGCCGGTGTTGTGGTGATGGGCGCGGCGGATGCGGTAGATGACGGGGTCGCGCATATTAATGTTGCCTGATGCCATGTCAATTTTCAGGCGCAGGGTTTTGCTGCCGTCGGGGAATTCGCCGTTTTTCATGCGCGTAAACAGGTCGAGGTTTTCTTCGACGCTGCGGTCGCGATAAGGGCTGTTTTTGCCCGCTTCAGTCAGCGTGCCGCGGTATTCGCGCATTTCTTCGGGCGTCAAATCATCGACATAGGCCTTGCCGTCTTTGATTAAACCGACGGCGTAGTCATACAGCTGGTCGAAATAGTTGGAAGCGAAACGCGGTTCGCCCGCCCAATGGAAACCAAGCCACTCAACGTCTTCTTTGATGGCGTTGACGTATTCGTCGTTTTCTTTTTCGGGGTTGGTGTCATCGAAACGCAGGTTGCACAAGCCGTCATAAATATAAGCCAAACCGAAGTTTAAGCAGATGGATTTGGCGTGACCGATGTGCAGGTAGCCGTTGGGTTCGGGCGGGAAGCGGGTTTGAATGGCTTCGTGTTTGCCGCTTTTTAGGTCTTCTTCGATGATAGTGCGGATAAAGTGGTTGTCCGCGAATTGGTCTTTATTGAGCATGGTCGGGAGCTATCTGAAAATATTATGTCGTACCGATTTTACCTGAAAACAGGACGGCTTTACAGTAAATACAAGTCACAGAGGTCGTCCGAAAACCATTTCAGACGACCTCTGCATGGGTAATTATGAATCTGATGGAAGATTGGAATGGTTGGAAGTATTGTCTTCCATACGTTTGGGTGCCATTGATGAATCGATCAACTTGACCAGCAGATTAATCAACAGAACGATACCTAAAATAATCAAAAGTGCGATTGGGTAAAAAATCCAAAGCAAACCGGCATTGCCGATAAAAGACCAGCTCATAGACGCCCAAAATGCTTGAAGCGAGGATTTTTCCAAAGAGAGCAGCTTGGTGCGGGCTGCGGTGGCGATAATGGAAGCAATCAGCGAGATGCCATAGAATAAAGGCAACACAAACCACAAATCACCTGAACCGTGCCGAATGTAAGCGAGCTCATCGAGCACCTCTATCATATACCAAACCCAAACGATGGCTGTCGCCCACAAGCTGCCCGCCAACGTAGCGGGACGCAAACGCCGGTAAAACAGAGCATAAACCAGATTCGCCGAGACAAGCATCAACATACCGGCAATCAATGTGCTGTCAAAACCTTCAGGACCTACCAGATAGAACCATATCGAAGTAGTGATGATAATAACGATACTGCCTGCCAATGAAAGGCCGGCAAATTTTTTTTCGCTAATACGGGGAAAATTCATCTTTACTGCTTTTCAAAACTGTTCTCCTGAATCAAAGAACATTTATGGACGGATGATTGGATTTCAGACGGCCTACTCATCAAATAACAGCCATCTGAAAATGCCTCCCCATTGTACCCGAATTTCATTAATTTTTTATAACAACCGAACTCAAAGCGGCATAAGTTCGGCAACCTGCCACGCCACGCCGCGCTCATTTAGGGTTTTCTGCATGGCGGCGGATGGTGTGCGGTCGGTAAATAGCTTATCAAATGCGCCGATATCGCCCAGTCTGACCAGGGCATTGCTGTTAAACTTGCTGTGATCGACGCCGAGATAGCGCACGCGGGCATTGTTCACCATCGCCTGCATGACGCTGACTTCCTTGTAATCGTCATCCAAAAGCGAGCCGTCGTTTTCTATGCCGTGGGTACTCATGATGGCATAGTCGACTTTGAATTGGTTGATGAAATCGACGGTCGCCACGCCCGTAATGCCGCCATCCAAGGGGCGGACCACGCCGGAAGCGATGATAACCGTGTAGTCGGTACGCGCCGCGGTGATGGAGGCGGCGTAAATGTTGTTGGTGATAATCCGCAGGTTTTTACGCTGTCTAACCAACTCGGCAGCGACGGCTTCCATGGTTGTGCCGATGCTGATAAAGAGCGAGGCATTGTCGGGAATGGTGGAAGCAATCAGCCTGGCAATGGCGTTTTTTTCCTGTTGCTGATGGTTGCGCCGCTCCTGCCCTGCCGTTACGACTGAAACGTCGCCCAAAGACGCGCCGCCGTGATAGCGTTTGAGTTGTCCGGTTTCGCTCAATTCCTGCACATCGCGGCGTATGGTTTGCGGCGTCACATCCAAATTCGCTGCCAGCTCTTCCACCGTCATGAAGTTATGTTCGCGGATAAGGGTGAGGATATGTTCGTGTCTTTGGATTTTGGGTTTCATGGCGTTTTGCTTTGCAGGGATAAACCAATGGCCGTCTGAATATTTCAGACGGCCTTTTTATTGTCAAACCGATTACATTTCGAGTTTCTGTTCCAAGCGTTCGATGCACGCGCTCAAGTGGCGGCGCATGACTTTGGTCACACGGTTGCGCTTGCCTGCCAACAACAAATCGAGGATTTCTCGGTGTTCATGGTGCGAATTTGAATCGATGTTGCGCTTTTCTTTGCGAAGCGGATCGGAAACAGCCACAATCAATGAAGAACGTGCACACAAGGTATTCATGATTTCAAACAGGACATCGTTGTCCAGCAGCCGCGCCAATTCGACATGGAAGGCATTGGACAGGCGGTTCCAACCCACGCGGTCGCCGCTTTCGGAGGCTGCGCCCTCTTGCTCAATCATAGAGTAAAGCGGTTTCAAACGCGTTTCCAAATCAGGCATATCGATGAGGACGCTCAGAATCATGCTTTCCATTTCGATACGCGTGTTGAACACGTCTTTCATTTCTTTCAAGTCCGGCACATGGACAAATGCGCCGCGATTGGGCTGCAAATCGACGATTTTGTCGTGTGCCAAAAGCGATAATGCGCCACGCACGGTATTGCGCGAGCAAACCATTTGTCGGCAAAGCTCGGACTCGGTCAGTTTTTTACCCGGCAGCAGCAGATGGTCGGTAATCCCGTCCAAAATCAATGCGTACACGCGGAAGAGCTCGGAATCGTGACGCTCTTCCAAAATAAGCGATGAAGTTGCAGGCGCAACGTTGGTATTATTTTCGTAATCCATAATGTTTCCCCAGTATTTGTGTTGAGGCGCAATGGCTTGCAGACCTGCATATTTCAGGGTTGGTTAAAATATAATTAAAAATTGTTGACAATGTTAAACGAAACTTGCACAATGAGGTCAACAAGCCAAGTTATAAAGGCTGATAGAGAGAGAGAAAAAGGAATAAAAAGCAAGCAGATATATTCATGTTAATGCGTGAATATATCTGCTTTTTTGTGGGCAGCCGTTTCACGCTCCGGCTTTTTCCTTGAAAACCGCCCTATTCTGCTTCGACAATTTCGAAGCTGTGGCTCATTTTTGCCGCTTTGCCCAGCATAATCGATGCGGAGCAATATTTTTCGGCAGACATCTGTACGGCGCGTTCAATCGCGCTTTCTTGCAAATCCCGACCATACACTTTGAAATGGATATGGATTTCGGTAAACACGCGCGGCGCGGTGTCGGCGCGTTTGGCAGTCACTTCGGCACGGCAGTCGGTAATTCTTTGGCGTTGTTTCTCGGCAATCATCACCACATCGATGCTGGAGCAGCCTGCTACACCCAACAACAGCATTTCCATCGGGCTGGGGCCGCGTTTGACTTCGCCTTCAGCCGCCGCGCCTTCCATTACGACGCTGTGTCCGTTTGCCGTTGTACCGACGAAGCACATTCCGTCTATCCATTTTGAGGTAACTTGCATGGTGTCTTTTTTATCCGTAAAAGCATTAATCCGATATTGTAAACAATTCCTAGTAATAAACCTAGTCAGGCCGTCTGAAAAATACAATCAATTACAATCGGGCCGAACGCGTTATTCGTCCCGATACGCCCAATGGTTGACTGGCCCGTGCCCTGCCCCGATGCCCAAAGGATGGGAAATGGCGGCGGCAATATAGTTTTTTGCCGTTTGAACCGCCTCGGGCACGCTAAACCCTTTTGCCAGCTCGGCAGCAATGCAGGCCGAAAACGTGCAGCCTGTGCCATGCGTATGCGGCGTTGGGAAACGTTTGCTGTTCAGCTCGATGGTTTCGTTTGGCGTAAACAGCCAGTCGGTGCAATATTCGCTTTGACTGTCGGCAAGATGGCCGCCTTTAATCACCACATTTTTCACACCCCAATCCTGAAGAATTTTAGCGGCGCGTTCCGCATCTTGGCGGTTTTCAATATTAATACCCGTCAAGGCCTGCGCTTCGGGCAGATTGGGGGTCAATACGTCCGTATGCGGCAGCAGCAGGCGTTTCATGGCTTCGACGGCTGAATTTTCCAACAACGGCGCGCCGCCTTTGGCAATCATGACCGGGTCCAACACGCGTTTGCCGAAATCGCATTCGGCGGTTTGTTCCGCTACGCATTCGATGATTTCCGCCGTACCCAGCATGCCGATTTTATAGGCGCGGATTTGAAAATCCTCCTGAATCGCGGCAATCTGCGCGGCAATCATGTCGGTCGGTATCGGATGCACCGCCGATACGCCCAAAGTATTTTGTGCAGTAACCGCGGTCAGTACGCTGGTACCGAACACGCCACGCATTTGAAATGTCTTCAAATCCGCCTGTATGCCTGCGCCGCCGCCGGAATCGGAACCGGCAATCGTCAGCGTTTGAATAAAAAGTTCGTCCATCGTGTCCTCCTTGTTTTTCAGACGGCCTTTTGCTTATCGTTGTTGAAAGCCGTTTTGGTTTTATCCGCAAACAAAGGCATGCGCCGTCTATCTTTCCGAAAGCCTTATTTGTTGTTTTACCCAAAACAAACGTACGTTCTCGGGCGGAATATCTTAACAAACAAAAGGCCGTCTGAAAACTATTTTCATTTTCAGACGGCCTGTTCAATGTTAAACCTATTCAGGCTTAATCTTCGTATGCGTCAATCGGCAAGCAGGAGCAAACCAGATTGCGGTCGCCATAGACCTCATCCAAACGTTTCACGCTCGGCCAGAATTTGTTTTCACGCACGAACGGCAGCGGGAAGACGGCTTCTTCGCGGGAATACGGATGCGCCCATTCACCGGTTACGTCGGCGGCGGTGTGCGGGGCGTTGACCAGCGGATTGTCGTCTTTCGGCCATTCGCCGCGCTCGACTTTCAGCACTTCCTGTTTGATTTGTTTCAGGGCAGCGATGAAGCGGTCGAGTTCGGCTTTGCTTTCGCTCTCGGTCGGCTCGATCATCAGCGTGCCGGCAACGGGGAAGGAAACCGTCGGCGCGTGGAAACCGTAGTCCATCAGGCGTTTGGCAATGTCGGTTTCTGTGATGCCGCTTTCGGCTTTGAGCGGACGCAAATCAACGATACATTCATGTGCGACGCGGCCGTTTTTGCCTGCATACAGAATCGGATAATCTTCGCTCAGGCGTTTGGCGACGTAGTTGGCATTGAGCAATGCCCAGCGCGTTGCCTGTTCCATGCCTTGTTTGCCCATCATGGTCAGGTACATCCAAGTAATCGGCAGGATGGACGCAGAACCGAAGGCCGCAGCAGCAACGGCGGTTTGGTCGGCACTGGCGCTGTGGGTGTCGGTCAAGGCGTGTCCCGGTGCAAACGGAGCGAGGTGGGCTTTCAAACCGATAGGGCCGACGCCCGGGCCGCCGCCGCCGTGAGGGATACAGAAGGTTTTGTGCAGGTTCATGTGCAACACGTCCGCACCGACCTCCGCAGGCTGCATGATGCCGATTTGGGCGTTGAGGTTGGCGCCGTCCATGTAAACCTGTCCGCCGTTTTCATGGATGATGCGGCAGATGTCGCGGATGCCTTCTTCGTACACGCCGTGGGTGGACGGGTAGGTAATCATGATGGCGGACAAAGCGTCGCGGTGTTGCTCGGCTTTGGCTTTCAAATCGTCGATGTTGACGTTGCCGTGTTCGTCGGTATCAACGACGACGACTTTCAAACCCAGCATGGCGGCAGTGGCGGGGTTGGTGCCGTGGGCGGATTTGGGAATCAGGCAGATGTTGCGGTGTCCCTCGCCGTTGGCTTCTTGATAGCGGCGGATGGAGAGCATGCCGCTGTATTCACCCTGCGCGCCGGAGTTGGGCTGGAAGGAAATTGCGTCAAAGCCGGTGATGGCTTTCAGGCTGTTTTCCATGTCGGTCAAGAGTTCGCGGTAGCCTGCGGCTTGGTCTTTGGGGGCGTAGGGGTGGATGTCGGTGAACTCTGCCCAAGTAATCGGCAACATTTCTGCAGTCGCATTGAGCTTCATGGTGCAGCTACCGAGCGAAATCATGCTGCGGTTCATCGCCAAATCGCGGTCTTCGAGTTTTTTCAGGTAGCGCAACATTTCGTGTTCGGTGTGGTAACGGTTGAACACGGGATGTTGCAGAATGTCGTCCTGACGCAGCAACTCGGCGTTCAGACGGCCTTTGACGTCATCGGCAAATGTAGCCGTATCCTTGCCGGTAAACGCGCGGTACAAATCGGTTAAATCTTCGCGTGTCGAAGTTTCATGGAATGCAGCCGCAACTTGAGTATCGTTGACGCGGCGCAGGTTGTAACCCGACTTCAAAGCAGCGGCAAACACTTGGTCTGCTTTCTCTTTGCTGCCGAAATCAACGGTAACGGTATCGAAGAAGACTTTGTGAACCACATTCAGGCCGTCTGAAACCAGCGCATCGGCAAAGGCAGAAGCCAGCGCGTGAATACGGTTGGCGATGCGTTTCACGCCTTCGGGGCCGTGGTAAACGGCGTACATGCCGGCCAAGTTCGCCAGCAATGCTTGTGCGGTACAAATATTGGATGTCGCTTTTTCGCGGCGGATGTGTTGCTCGCGGGTGGACAAAGCCATGCGCAAGGCAGGTTTGCCCGATGCGTCTTTGGATACGCCGATGATGCGGCCCGGGGCGGAACGTTTGAACTCGTCTTTAAACGCAAAATAAGCAGCGTGCGGCCCGCCGAAGCCCATCGGTACGCCGAAGCGTTGGGTGTTGCCCAAAGCAATATCCGCGCCCAATTCGGCAGGCGATTTCAGCAAAACCAAGCTCATGATGTCGGCGGCAACGGCAACGATTGTGCCTTTGGCTTTCAGACGGCCGATAACGTCCTGCAAGTCTTGCACGTCGCCGTCTTTGCCGACGTATTGGAACAGCGCGCCAAAGTATTCGCCTTCATCCGCTTGGGCAAAATCGCCGACCACCAGCTCAAAGCCGAAATATTTGGCGCGGGTTTTCATCACGTCCAACGTCTGCGGATAAACGCGCTCGTCCACAAAGAAACGCTCGGATTTCACCTTGCCCACGCGATGCGCCATCGCCATCGCTTCGGCGGCGGCGGTCGCCTCGTCCAACAAAGACGCGCCTGCCACAGGGAAACCGGTCAAATCGATACACACTTGTTGGAAGTTCAGCAACGCTTCCAAACGACCCTGCGCGATTTCCGCCTGATACGGCGTGTAGGCGGTGTACCAGCCCGGATTTTCCAACACGTTGCGCAAAATCACGTTCGGCACGCGGGTCGGGTAATAGCCCAAACCGATATAGGACTTGTTGATCACGTTTTTCGACGCAATGCCTTTCAATTTCGCCAATGCGTCCGCCTCGGTCAAGGCTTCGGGCAAATCGAGTTCGGACGGCATACGGATGCTTTGCGGCACGGTGTTGCCGACAAAATCGTCCATGCTCTTCTCGCCGAGCGCTTCCAAAAGCGCAGCCTCGTCGCCAAAGCTCAAATGGCGCGCGGCAAATTCGTTCGGGTTGAATAATTCAGATAGTTTCATTTCTACTCCTTTTTTGTTATCGGTATCAAAACCGCTTTTTCTTTCAGATGTTGTTTCAGACGGCCTCCGCCCACTTCGGACGACATGCCAATATTTCCCTATAAACCGGACAGCTTTCCGCATGCGCGCCGGGCAGGTAGCCGGTACTCATCAGAAATTCGCCGACGATTTCGCCGCCGACAAATTTGAAATGTTTTTTAAACAGCTTCACCCATTCAGCCTTGTCGAGCGGATGGTGTGCATCCAGCCAGTTTTTGAATGAGCCGTATTCTTGCTGTATTTGTTTGATTTGTCGCGCGTTATAAATGGCTGCATTAATTTTCAGGCGATTGCGGACGATGCCTGTATCGGCAAGCAGCCGCTCAATATCGGCTTCGTCAAATGCGGCGACCGTCTCGATGTCGAAACCTTTAAATGCCGTCTGAAATGCCTGCTGCTTCTTCAGCATCAGCGTCCAACTCAATCCTGCCTGATTGATTTCCAACACCAGCCGCTCAAACAATTCATTGTCGTCCTCAATCGGAAAACCGTATTGCGTGTTGTGATAATGTTGGTTGGGGTTGTCCGTATCGTTGGGTAGCGTGGCGACAAATTCGCAGTAATTCATGTTTATTGAGGAAAAATTGAAACAAAGGCCGTCTGAAAGTATTTTTCAGACGACCTAAGACCTGCACCATCAAACAGGCGTAAAACCTGTTTGGATGTTTGCAAAAATCAAGCTACTTCGCCTGCGTATTGTTCGGCAGTCAACAGACCGTCGTAATCGGCAGGGTTGGCAGGTTTGATTTTGAAGAACCAGCCTGCGCCGTAAGGGTCGCTGTTGGCAGTTTCCGGCGCGCTGGGCAAATCTTCGTTGACGGCAACGACTTCGCCTGCAATCGGCGCGTATACGTCGGACGCTGCTTTCACAGACTCAACCACACCGGCTTGCTCTTCGGCAGCCAGGTTTGCACCGACTTCGGGCAGCTCGACGAACACGATGTCGCCCAACAGCTCTTGCGCGTGGTGGGTAATACCGACAGTGATGGTACCGTCTTCTTCAAGGCGCAGCCATTCGTGGCTGGCAACGTATTTCAGTTCGGCTGGGATGTTGCTCATGGTTTGATTCTCCATTGATAGGGGTTATTTTCAGACGGCCTCTGCACAGCTTAGCGTGCGCAGATACCTCGTGCGATTAATTCTTCTAAGCGTCCGTAATGGACGGCAATCATATTGTTTTTATCTTGTTCCAATTTTTGTTTTTGGGCGGAAGGAAGTTTAGGGGATGCAGAATAATCCAAATATGCTTCGTTTATCTTGCGCTTGTTACTTGCCATTATGCCGCTTGCGCGGAATACAACGATTCCTTGTTTGGAATTCATATTGTCTGCAATGGCAACCTTCAGGCCTTTGCTGCGGTAATCTGCACAAATGCCTGTAACAGCCGATACTTTATCCACTTCAACTGTTCCCGCATAACGGCTGAACGCAAACAGGGTAAATGATTTCGCTTGCGACAACGATTTCAGGTCGGAAGCACGGCTTCTACCCTTGTTATCTTGCACGGCAATACTCAAATCATCATTCATGCGGATAATATCAAGAGCATATTCCCCGTCTATCGTTACCTCGCCGACAATCTTTCCATTGCCACCAACGGTTTTCATAAATGTTGCAGTACGGGATTTTCCTTCTGTATCGAAAAACATCAATCCGCGCTCGCCGGCAGACGAAGCGCAAGCCGATAACATAAATACCAACAATAAATTGCAGAAGGTTGCTTTCATAGGAAATAACAATTCCTTAAAACCTGCTTTCAGACGGCCCTTAATAAATAAAGGCCGTCTGAAACGATATTAATCAAACTGTTTTTGACCGTTGCGCACAAACGGCAGCTTCAGTACGCGCACATCGACTTCTTTGCCGCGAATCAGCACTTTGGCGGTATCGCCGTCAAAATCTTTCGGCACGCGAGCGATGGCGATGGATTGTTTCAGGCTGGGCGAGAATACGCCGCTGGTGGTTTCGCCTTTACCTTTGTCGGTCAACACTTCCATATGCGCGCGCAGGATGCCGCCTTTGTCGAGCAGCAAACCGACTTGTTTGACGGCAACACCTTTTTCTTTCAATGCCAGCAAGGCGGCTTTGCCGACGAAGTCGCGGTTTTCGTCTTTCAAATCGACCGTCCAACCCATGCCTGCTTCGAGCGGGCTGGTGTCGTCGTCCATATCGTTGCCGTAGAGGTTCATGCCGGCTTCCATGCGCAGGGTGTCGCGTGCGCCGAGACCGCAGGGCTGTACGCCTGCTGCTTGCAGGGCTTTGAAGAATGCGACGGCTTCGGTGCCGGGCAGGATGACTTCGACGCCGTCTTCGCCGGTGTAACCGGTGCGGGCGACAAACCAATCGTTGCCCAAATCCGCGCCTTGGAATGGTTTCAGGTTGTGGACGACATCCGCCCATTCGGGTTTGACGGTCAGGAGTTTTTCAATGGCTTTAGGGCCTTGCACGGCAAGCATACCGAGGTCGTAACGAGGGTTGAAGGCGACGCCGAATTCTTGTCCGACTTTGTGGAACTGGGCGGTGTCTTTCTCGCGGGTCGCGCCGTTGGATACGATGCGGTATTGGGTTTCGGCTTCGTTGGTGCGGTAAACGATCAAGTCGTCAATCACACCACCGTTGTCGTTGAGCAGCGCGGAATAAAGGGCTTTGCCGACGAAGGCAAGTTTGGCAACGTCGTTGGCAATCAGTTTGCGGAAAAAGGCTTTGGCGTTCGCTCCGGCGACATCGGTAACGAGCATGTGGGATACGTCGAACATACCTGCGTCGGTGCGCACAGCTTCGTGTTCGGCGATTTGCGAACCATAATGGATGGGCAGCTCCCAGCCGGCAAAATCGACCAGCTTCGCGCCTGCATCTTGATGGGCTTGGTGAAACGGGGTGGTTTTCAGGGCAGTCATTCTCAGCTTCTCCGGATTTATTGTTCAGATGCCGTCCGCACATAAACAGCGCGGAAGACCCTATCTGTCCTTGAACCTGAGATTTTCGGCATACCCGCTTGATGGCAAACCAGTCTGCTCACTGCTTTGCGCGGTTGTCTGAATGGTGGTTCAGACGGCCTTCTCCCCTTCGGTGGACGTTATTCAAACGCCGCTCTCCAGATTGTTTGTTTCAATGTGCAGTCCCTGATACCTGAGCGATTTAAGGGTGTCTGCGCCTTCGGTGGCTACATGTAGTTGTGTGTAGCTCTCTCCTGCACATGCTCCGATTATGGCTTGAATCGGCGGTTTGGGCAAGTGGCCGACGAATATTTATGATGTGAATATTCATCTTTTTATCAAAACGGCCGACCGCAAACCTTTGCGAAATTGCCGGATATGCGGCAAACATTTTTGCAAAAGTCTCAGGCCGTCTGAAGCCCTTATCCGTTTTTCCTATATAATTCTGTTTTTTCGATTTATCCGCGCCCACTATGAACCGCCTCAAACGCATCAAAACCATCCTCTGCACGCTCTACCGCTACCGCCTCGCCGAGCTGATTGCCTCGCTGGTCCGTCCGGGTTGGGCGCGGACTTTTCTCAATATGCTGCCGCAGTCGTCCAAGTTCAAACACGAGACGCCTGCCGTACGCCTGCGTTTGGCTTTGGAAAGCCTGGGGCCGATTTTCATCAAATTCGGACAGGTATTGTCCACGCGCCCCGACTTGATTCCGCATGATTACGCGGTCGAACTGGCCAGGTTGCAAGACAAAGTGCCGCCGTTTGACGCGCAGCTTTCACGCTCGCAAATCGAAAAATCACTGGGGCAATCCATCGAAACGCTGTACGCGGAATTTGAAACCGAACCTGTCGCCAGCGCGTCCATCGCCCAAGTACACAAAGCCCGCCTGCATTCGGGCGAACAGGTCGCAGTGAAAGTTTTGCGCCCTAACCTTTTGCCCGTTATCGAACAGGATTTGTCGCTGATGCGCTTTGGTGCAGGCTGGGTGGAGCGTTTGTTTTCAGACGGCAAGCGTTTGAAGCCGCGCGAAGTGGTGGCCGAATTTGACAAATACCTGCACGACGAATTGGACTTGATGCGCGAAGCCGCCAATGCCAGCCAGCTCGGTCGCAACTTCCAAAACAGCGATATGCTGATTGTGCCGAAGGTATTTTACGACTACTGCACCAGCGACGTACTGACCATCGAATGGATGGACGGCACGCCAGTATCGGACATCGCCAAACTCAAAGCCGACGGCATCGATTTGCATAAACTTGCCGATTACGGCGTGGAAATCTTCTTCACGCAAGTTTTCCGCGACGGTTTTTTCCACGCGGATATGCACCCCGGCAATATTTTGGTCGCCGCCGACAACCGCTACATCGCCCTCGATTTCGGCATCGTCGGCACGCTGACCGACTACGACAAACGCTATCTCGCCATCAACTTCCTCGCCTTTTTCAACCGCGATTACCACCGCGTCGCCACCGCCCACATCGAATCGGGCTGGGTACCTGCCGACACGCGTGCGGAAGAATTGGAAGCTGCCGTCCGTGCCGTGTGCGAGCCGGTGTTCAACAAACCGATTTCGCAAATTTCCTTCGGCTTGGTGCTGATGCGCCTGTTTGAAGTCAGCCGCCGCTTCAATGTCGAAATCCAGCCGCAGCTTGTGTTGCTGCAAAAAACGCTGCTCAACATCGAAGGATTGGGCCGCCAGCTTGATCCCGATTTGGATTTGTGGAAAACCGCCAAACCGTTTTTGGTGAAATGGATGAACGAACAGGTCGGCCCCAAAGCCCTTTGGCGCAACCTCAAAAACGAAGCCCCCGACTGGGCGCAAATCATCCCTTCCCTGCCGCGCAAAATCAATGCGTTGGTTGATGAAAACCGCCAACAGGAAATGCGCGATGCCTATGTGCATTTGGTCAAAGTGCAACAACGCCAAAGCCTGTGGCTGGGTATGATTGCGGTTGTGTTGCTGCTGATTTTGCTGTTTAAATAAACCGCAATACAGCTTTAAACGACATATAAAAGGCCGTCTGAAATCTGATTTTCAGACGGCCTTTTATATGCCTATCTATTCTTTTTTCTCGTGCTGAACATGTCCGCTTTCGGCTTCGATATGCCGTCTGAAGCGCAAACCTGCGGCATGGTAAAACGGATGCGGCGAGAATTGGCGCGAGACTTGCGAAGCGAAGATGCACGTCAGCAGCATCCAAAACAGCAAATTCTGTCCGCCCGTCATTTCCATTACCACTACGGCGGCGGTCAACGGCGATTGGGTCGCGGCGGCAAGGAATGCGGCCATGCAGAGCAAAACCGCGACATTGGACGCGTCGCCCAGTTGCGCGAAAGAGGCTATGTGTTCGCCTATCATCGCGCCGATGGTTAACGACGGCGTAAAGATACCGCCGGGAATGCCTGCCCAATAGCTGAACACGGTTGCCGCCCATTTTGCGGCGGCCAAGCCGATTGGTGCTTCATACGCACCTTTGAGTGCGGCTGCGGCTTCGTGATAGCCCGTGCCATAGGTTTTGCCTTGATAAAACGTACCGAGCAGCGCCAGCAAAATGCCCATTACAAAGGCAACCACCAACAAATGACGGCGGATGAAACTGCGCCAGCGCACCGGTGCGAATGCCGCCGCGCCGCGATACAAAAAGCTGCCGAACAATCCGCCTGCCACGCCGCAGACGATGCCCGACACTGCGGCCCACATCAGCATGTTTGGCAGCTCATGCCCTTGAAACCCTGAAAAATACGGGTTGTTGCCCTGTATCGCCACTTGAATGAAACCGGCCGCCAACACGCCCATCAGGATTTGGCGCTCCCAACGCAAAATCACGCCGCGCCCCAATTCTTCGATGGCAAACACCACGCCGGCCAAAGGCGCGTTAAACGCCGCCGCCAAACCGCCGGCCGCGCCTGCGGCAATCAAATCGTTTTCCTGCATGCCCCTAAACGCCAGCCCGTGCTTTTTACACCACGCGCCCCAAGCGTTCATGACCGCCGCACCCACTTGTACAGACGGCCCTTCCCTACCGATCGACGCCCCCAAAATCATGCCTAAAAACGTCAGCGGAATCTTAAAAAAGGTTTCGCCCAGACGAATCAGACGGGTTTTCTGCGCGCCATACGGCAAAGACAACGAAGCGATGACCTGCGGAATTCCGCTGCCGGAAGTGTACGGCGCAAATTTGCGCGTAAACCACGCCAAAAGTGGCAAGCCCAGCGGCAAGGCCACCCATGCAAACCACGGATATTTCCCTACCAACAAGGCATTCCATTCCAAAGCCAAATCCGCCAAACGCGCAAACAGCAAAGCCGTCAGGGCAACCAGCGCCGAGCCTGCCAGCAAAAACAGAAAAGCCATGCTTTTTTTCGACAGGCGTTTGGTTTGGCGGATTTTGTGGGCGAGGCGCGCCGCCCAAGTCTGTGGAAATTTCATAATAGGCACGCAGTCAATGTATTCAGACGGCCTTGATGCTTTTCTCAAAGGCCGTCTGAACACAAGGATAAAGGTTTTTAAGAACGGTAATCCGCGTTAATCGACACATACTCGTGCGACAAATCGCAGGTATAAACAACCGCCTCCGTATCGCCGCGTTGCAAATCGATGCGGACGGTGATTTCCGGACGGTTCATCACTGCTTGTCCTGCTTCTTCGGTATAGCTTTCCGCACGGCCGCCGTTTTCGGCCACCAACACGTCATCCAGCCACATTTTCAAAGCATCGACGTCCAAGTCTTCAATACCGGCATAGCCGACGGCTGCCA